>JAEEKC010000200.1 GCA_016282215.1 Lachnospiraceae bacterium | reverse complement strand
TTCTTTCGGACCTTCGGTTTTCTGTATGGAAGAAATCAACTTTATACAAATACGCAGACACTGTTTATGACGGATCCGGCGAATGACGGAAATGCCTATTTTATGACAGCGCTGAATGCACCGACCTGGTTTTTGCCGGCATTGTATCTGACCGTTTTTGCGACGGATCTTTTATTTGTCATGATCCGTCATGCCCATAGAAATTCAGATAGAAGCGATGTTCGATCTGACGATACCGATGCGCAGAGAGTTATGCTTTTTATCAGTTTGCTGATACTCGCTGCCGTGATCTGGCATTATCTGTGTCCGGTGCTGTTGCCCTGGAGTCTGGATGCGCTTCCGTTTTTTATCGGATTTTTCAATCTCGGATATATCCTCGGAAGGCGCGGTGGGTGGGAGTATCTTGTCAAAAGGCCGTGGATCTTTGCCCTGCTTTTAACCGGCCTGATCGTGGGCGGAACAGTGAACGGATCTGCAAATTATTCCGTTGCTGATTACGGTGTCAGTGTCATGCTGGCTTACTTTAACGCTATAGCCGCCTCGCTGTTGATCATGTATCTGTGTTATCTTGTAAGGAATCATATACCGAAAGCTTTGGCTTTTGTGGGCAGGCAGACACTGTTTTTGCTCTGCTGGCATTATCCGGTGCTGGTGGCTGTGGACGGTATCCGTGAAAGAGTCTTTTCGCTTGTGGGAATACCGCTTATGCTTTGCCGGACAGCTGAGATCGTCGTCGTGATGATACTGCTCAGTATAGCAGGGTGGCTGTTGTCTGAAACAGGCCGTCGGAAAACGACAGCGCAGCCAAAAGATGTGAAAGATCAGAATGACGAACGATCGTAACATGGAAAGTGACCGGTTGTTGTTTCGAAAAATTCATGATAGTTTTTGTTCATGGATATGGGATAGTATCAGTAAGAACGGCGTAATGGAAGACTGAAAGACAGTTGGTTTTCATGGAAAAGAAAGTTAGCAATGGCAAACTAAATACCCGCGACCGGGCACTTGACGGTGCAAAGGGCGTGGCGATCCTGATCGTCATGCTTGGCCATTGTATTGTCTTAAGCGGGCTCGATCAGGACGATCCGATCCTGTATGATGCCATAGCCTCGATCCAGATGCCGTTATTTATGCTGATCAGCGGCATGGCAGCAGCGATGGCAGGGCTTTCATTTGCGAAACTGAAAAAGAGGGCAGTGGCATATCTGGTGCCGTTTTTCAGCTGGTTTGTAATTTCCTATTTCTGGGCAAGGATCCGCGTTTGTTTTTGGGGCGCTTCGGGAGAGGCTGTTCCGGCAATATCGGTATCCGGATTCTTTGAAGAACTGAAAGACCTTCTATTTCAGACGGACCGTGGGCTTTGGTTTTTGATGACACTGTTTGTGGTCACCTGTTGTATGACAGTTGCTGTCTCATGCAGCAGGCACTTCGTTGTCACACTCGGTTGCATTCTCGTTTTTTATGTGCTGTTCTTTTTGCAGGGAAGATTGGGAAATACTTTCCTCAGTCCTGCGCTGACGATAAAATACATGCCCTTTTATGTTCTCGGATATCTGTGGCAGCAGATAAAGGAACCTGCCATTTTAAGCAGGGCAGAAACGAATGTGGACGAAAATGAAGAGAAGAAAGGCAGGGAAAGCTGCCGGGTAAAAAAGCTCTTGTTGACCGTTTACGTGATCTGTCTGATTGGTTTTGCATTTTTTGTCATCCGGTATCCGTTGACAAAGCCTGCAGAGAATATGAAGGACTTCACACTTTTGATGATAGCGTCGCTTCTCGGAACGGTAGCGGTTTTTGGCATTGTTTACTCGTTGCTCAGCCGTTTTCATGATGGAAAAGTGATCGGTTTCTTATCATTGATCGGGACTTATACACTGGAGATTTATGTTCTTCATTTTCGGTTTGCAAGGCTCCTTCAGATCGAAAAAAAGGGACTGACGCTCTGGTCCATCCCCGGTATATTATGGTGTCTTGCGGCATTTTTGCTGATGTCGGTTCTGACGGCGCTTTGTATTTTTATCCTGAATAAGATCCCCGTTTGCCGTTTCCTGCTGTTCGGCAAAAAAACGAAGGTTGTCAGTGATGGTGTTAGTGGGGGTGTCAGTGGGGGTGTCAGTGGGGACGGTTCTTTTTGACAACCTGTTTTACAAGGTTGTCAAAAAGAACCGTCCCCACTGACAACCCGGCCCCTTGATGCGATGTACTGTAACATCAACAGACAGAATGCGGCTGTTACGAACATCGTCGGATAGGAATACTGAATGAAAGAAGCCGGCGCGGAAAGGAAGATCACGGCTTCCCGCGCAAGCAGGCTGCCGAAGCAGAAGAATAAAAACCATTTTTTTCTGATCAGTGAACCGATCAGGGCAGCCAGGCAGAGAACCAGCATGGGGATTAGTGCTTCGCCGCCGTATTTATATAAAAACATCGCATAATCATCATGGTAAGTCAGCGGTATACGCAGAAAAGCGTCAAGCATTTCAAAACCGTAGTCTCTGTCGTGTTCGTACAGATGGAAGTCTGTGCTGACGATCGGTTTTAAGTTCAAAACCATATTCCGGTCATAATTGAAGAATCCGTTGGTGACACAGAAAAGCTGGAGCCGTTCGCCAAAGTAGAGATCTAAGTTGTGAAGGATCAGGCGAAAGGCGCTTTTTAAATATTTTTTCTGTGTCTGCGCATCTGCGCCGGTCTGAGTATAACGGCCTTCGTTGTGGTCGGTGTTATATCTGGTATAAGCACTGCAGGAGAGGGAATCGTTGTGCAGATATCCGAACTCCGTGACGGCACTGATGTTTGCAATATCCTCATCCGCCCCTTCGTAGGTCTGATCGCGCCAGACGATAACAGAGAGGGGTCTTGTGGTGGAGATGATCAGATAATCGCTGCCGTAGTATGCTTTTTCGCCGTGCTTTTGCGGCAGGCTGATCAGAGTAAAAAGAGCTGCAGAGAGGATCAAAAAGCAACCGGCGAGCAGCAGTGGATGATATGACAATGCGCTGACCGGGTTGTTTGTCTGCGTGTTATTGTCGCGGTCTGAAGTTTTTGTATCGGAAGTATTCGCTGCTTTGTTTTTTCTGCCGTAAACCAGCGGGATCAGAAAACAGGAGAGTGGCAAAAGGACGATGCTTTCGCTTCTCCAGTGGGAGAGCAGTGCCGTCAGAAATGCCAGCAGTATAAGCTTTGCAATCGTAAGCTCCTTTTTCTGCTGATGGTCGAAATACAGGAGCAGATAATAAAACAGGAAGAACGAGGAATAGATCGCAGGCCGGAAACACATCAGTGCGCCAAGCAGCGTAAAGGGCAGGATGGCCGGCAGGATCAGAAGGATTATGCGAAAGATGCGCGATCTTGCAGATGTCTGCACTGCATCGGCGGTGACAGCATGTTCAGAAGTAATGCTGCCCCTTGCAAATAAATAAGTGAAGGTCAGGGCATAGCAGACATCGGAAAGCAGCACCGGTCCGCAGGACGCCGGAAAAACGGACATTCCCGTCATGTAAAACAGGCTGGTGAGGTAATTGTGCCAGTATACCGGCAGATATCTGGTTGCATAGGCAAAAATGATGGGATCATCATTCATGTAATAACCGGGATAGGTGATGAGAAGACCGATGCCATAGATGGCCATCAGACACAGAAAGTACAGCAATGTTTTTTTATGGGACAGGCCGTAGTATAAAAAACGCAGCATGCCATACCAGAACAGCAGTACGCAGATCTTGGTCAGCACATGCATGAAAGGGATCATACCGGTATCCACAGGCAGACAGTTCATGTTCAGACCGTCAGAAGAAAAAATCTTTGTATCCGTATAAAAAGTCATGCCCCAGATCAGCAATGAAAAAAGGATGATGAGGACATGGCTTTTTGCTGTCTTATTATTTTCCATCGGATTGGTTTCGTTTTTCATATCTTTATTATATCGGTTTCATCCTTTTTTTCAATGATTACTTATAGCTGCCGGATCAGGGCGCAGACAGGCTCTCACCGGATCTTCCGTTCTTTTGTGTGTCATAGTAAAAAATACCTGCCGGTACTTCCGGCTCATCGGCAATAAAGCCACAGGTGTAAATGATCCCGTTGTAATCGAGTGTCATGCCTTCCGCAAGGCCGCCGGATTCAATGCAGACGATACAGTCGGCGGGACGTTCGGTATGTGTGACAGAGCGGTTCTTTTCGGCTGAAATGGAGCCGGAAGTGCTCACAAAGTTACCTGAATAATCTCCTGTATGGAGTATGACACCCTGTTCCAAATCCGCTTTGATATGCCGGATCCTGGCATTTGGAAGTCGGTCTCTTACCATCTTCCAAAGAGGATAATCATAACCGTCGCCTGAGATGATCAGTGCGATGTCTTTGGGATCTGTTTTTTCCAGCTGCGTGACTATCTGCATATAGGCAGGGTAGGCATGCTTGTGCCCATCAAACAGAAGCTCTTCTTTTTTGGCGGCATCTAAGCCGGAGGAAATGTAAGCGGCGGCTAACTTTCCGTTATAGGTTAGTGGTTTGATGACGAGCAGGATACTGAGCGCGGTCATGATCAGAAGGGTAATTAACGTTCCCGGTTTTAAGCCGGCTGGCTTTGTTTTTTTGCTTTTTTCAGAAGGATCTGAGCAAGGCAGCATGAAGCATTTGTCCAGCATATGGACGGCTGAGATTGCCGCGATAGTAAGTGCCGGATACATCAGGCGGGAACCCCAGGGCTGCCAGCGAAGCAGCGCCATGATAAAGCCGAAGCCCAGCCAGGCCGAGATGACGAATCCCCAGGAGGGATCATTTGCATGTGTTACCGTGCCAGGTACATCGCTTTTTTTACTGTTTGAAGAATTGGTCGCGGATGATCGTTTTTTGTTAGTGGCTGCTTTGCTATCAGAAGAAGTGTTTTGTAACCGGGACTGTTCGATCATTCGGACCATTTTCCGGATCAGCATGATGATCAGAAGGATGCCCCCGAGCAGCGCCAAGTATGCCGCAAAAGCGCTGGAAGTGCGGTCGTGCGAATACATGTCGTCACCTGTGTTTAAGTAGGTTATGAAATCGAAACCATGGAAGGAAATGGCGATATGATTCACCTCAACGGACAGCATGCGGCCAAGCGAGATCGGGATCCGGTAGATGAAGCCGTTAAGCGCGGTCCAGAAATGCTGGGTGATCAGAAGGCAGTAATTTTTCAGCAGATTGACGATGATGTATCTGACATTCTTCGTAGCGACCATGATATCGCCGCTGGTTGCAGAAGACATCAAACTGCCAGTTGCAAAGTAAGTGCGGAGCAGTGTTTCGGAGATGACAACGCACATGGATAACAGCGCTGTCATACCGGACAGGAGCAGCGCGCGGATATCATCCCTTCGTTTGATGCAGACAATCAGTACCCAGGGCATGAACATGACCATGGAAGCGCAGACGGAAGTTTTCATAAGAAAGGCAAAACCCACGGACGCACCAATACAGATCATCAGGAGGGGCGGTAAAGAACCAAGCCTCGGGATTGCCAGAAAATCCAGTAGGTAGTGCAGGAAGATCACATACCAAAGCAGTGCGCTGAGATCATTCTGGGTTGTGATGGACTGGGAAATGGTCAGCGGCATGGACAAAAACATGAATACGCCAAAGAGTGAGAACACACGGCTTGTTCCGATACGCTGCAGGATCTGAAACAGAAAGTACGCTGTCAGCAGCATGCCCAGATACTGCTGCATGGCAAGGAGGGCATCCGTGCCGGAGAGCAACATCATAAAAAGCAGATTATATTCCGATAACACGGGAGAAAAGAGTTGCCTGTCGATATTGGTCAGATAATAATTAACACTGCCGTTATCGATCCAGTGGGCAACCCTGGCCAGATGATAGGTCATGGAATCATAGTTGCTGGGCGGTGTCAATAGTGCCAGAAACAACAGGATCAGGCATAGCAGAAAGCAAAGCGTAAGCAGGATCTTTTCCAAGGGATTACAGTCATGCAAAAAGTCCCTGCACCTGCCCGGAAAAGAAGAACACCATTTGCGTATCCTGGTCCACCGGTCCTTTATGAGAGGCAGGATCAATCCCTTGTCCCCATCCGGCCTTGGCAGGGAATACAGGGCAAGTACGATCAGCAGCCAGGCAACAGAAGCCGTGGCGGCATTTAAGTGCGCGCCGATACTGAGCGCATTGGCCAGCAACAGTGTGATGCTTTCATAGATCAGCAGGCTGTCAGCCAGACTTTCGACGCGGTTGCCGCATTTTTGAAAGAGTTTTTCATAAATCCCGTAAAAAGCAAGGGGAAGCAATAGGATCAGGAACATTTTATTTCTCCATATAAATAATAATACTAAATTCTACCACATCCCCACGCTATTTGACAAATAACCGCGATATGCTAAGATAACCATATGAAAAACAAACAACTCGTCCTGAATATGATAGCCTCGCTCTTATCCACCGTTGTCGCGCTGGCTATCAGTTTTTTTATCACGCCCGCGGTCATCGGCAAGTTAGGCGCCGAAGCGCAGGGCTTTGTCACCATGGCTACGAATTTCGTCAATTACGCGGCCATCGCAGCCATGGCGCTCAATTCCATGGCGGGACGTTTTATCACGGTGCAGATCGCCAAAGGGGATGACGAGGGGGCAAACCGGTATTTCAATTCCGTCATGTATGCCAACCTGGCCATCGCAGCTGTTTTATTTTTGCCGGCTGCGGCAGTGGTGGTCTATTTAGACAGACTGGTCAACATTTCCCCGGCCCTGACGGGCGATGTAAAGATCCTGTTTGCGCTCATGTTCCTCAATTTCGGCGTGACGATCGTTTCCACGACTTTCTCCACGGCGACTTTTGCGGCGAACCGCCTGGATCTGCAGGCCCTGCGCACCATCGAATCCCAGGTGCTTCGGGCAGCGGTGCTGATCCTTTTGTTCGCAGTCTTTCCAATCCGTGTGTGCTATATCGGCATCGCGACATTGTTGTCGAACGTCTATCTGTTTATCGCCTATATCCATTACACCAAAAAACTGCTCCCCGGGATCCATGTCAGCAAGAAGTCCTTTTCCATGGCCACTGTCATGGAGATTTTGTCTGCCGGGATCTGGAATACCGTCATGCGGACAGGACAGGTGCTGACGAATCAGTTAGACACCCTGATCACAAACCTGTGGATCGGAAAAGACGAGAGCGGTTATATCGGAACCTCCACCACCATCGTGACCCAGGTCAATACGCTGTATGAAACGGTATCGGCGGTATTTACGCCGTCCCTGACCATCAGTTTTGCAAAGGACGATAG
>JAEEKC010000199.1 GCA_016282215.1 Lachnospiraceae bacterium | reverse complement strand
GTTCAGGTTATCGGCTGCCCGAAGACCATCGACGGCGATCTGAAGAATGAGGATATCGAGGCTTCCTTCGGTTTCGATACCGCAACCAAGACTTATTCCGAGCTGATCGGTAACATCGAAAGAGATGCAAACTCCGCCAAGAAGTATTGGCATTTCATCAAGGTTATGGGAAGAAGCGCATCTCACGTTGCTCTTGAGTGTGCACTTGAGACCCAGCCGAACATCTGCCTCATCGGTGAGGAAGTTGCCGCTAAGAAGATGTCTCTTTCCGCTATCGCAGATTACATTGCCGATTCCGTAGAGAAGAGAGGCAACAACGGTGAGAACTTCGGTGTGGCTATCATTCCTGAGGGTATCGTTGAATTCGTTCCCGAGTTTTCCAAGCTGATCGCAGAGATCAATGAGCTTCTGGCAGGCGAGAAGACACAGCAGTTTAACGATCTTCCGGATTGGGCTGCTAAATACGACTTCATCAAGAACGGCCTTACCGCCGAGTCCTTTGCCGTATTTGACATCCTTCCCCAGTTCGTTCAGCAGCAGCTGTTCCTCGAGAGAGATCCGCACGGTAATGTTCAGGTTTCCCTGATCGAGTCCGAGAAACTCTTCTCCGAGATGGTAAAAGAAAAACTGGCAGCAAGAAAAGCAGCCGGCACTTACAAAGGCAAATTCGGAACCCAGCATCACTTCTTCGGTTATGAAGGAAGATGCGCATTCCCTTCAAACTTTGATGCTGATTACTGCTACTCTCTTGGCTATAACGCATTCATGCTGATCCAGTATGGTTATACCGGATATCTTTCCAAGGTTTCCAACCTGAGCAAACCCGCAGAAGAGTGGGTAGCAGGCGGAATGCCCATCACCAAGATGATGAACATGGAAAGAAGAAACGGTGAGGACAAGCCGGTTATCCGCAAGGCACTTGTTGAACTGGACGGCGCACCGTTTAAGTACTTCGAAGCACACAGAGATGAGTGGGCTGTTAAGACCAGTTTCCTGTATCCCGGCGCGATCCAGTACTTCGGACCTGCTGAGGTTTGCGACCTGACCACCAGAACACTTGCACTGGAAAAAGGCGAAGCATAAAAATCTGAACGGATCAATAAAAAAAGACGGCGGATGATCTTTTATCCGCCGTCTTTTCTGTTTTTCTTGAAAAATTGTGTATTTTAACTTATAATATTGTGGGCTTTAATGCTAAAGCCTTCTTTTTTGAATGCATTTTTTTGGAGGAAAAGCAGATATGACTTTAGAGAGAGAAATTCTGGAATTGAAGCTGGAGGAGCAGTTCGAAGCTCTGGTGGATTCCATGTTCCATAAGACCATCGAGGAGTGCACCGATGAGGAGATCTATATTGCAGTGCTTCGCCTGGCCAAAGGCATGATGCATGCAACGGAGCCCAATGAGGGTCATAAAAAGATTTATTACATTTCAGCGGAATTTTTGATCGGAAAACTGCTTGCCAATAATCTGATCAATTTAGGGATCTATGACAGGCTTGCGCAGGTGCTGGAAAACCATGGCAAGAGTTTATCCGTCATCGAAGAGATCGAGCCGGAACCGTCTCTCGGCAATGGCGGTCTGGGCAGACTGGCAGCATGCTTCCTGGATTCCATCGCAACCCTGGGACTTCCCGGTGACGGCATCGGCCTGAATTATCATTTCGGACTGTTTAAGCAGGTGTTCCGTGATCATAAGCAGTGTGCGGAAAAGAACGAATGGATGGAGAAGGACAACTGGCTGAAAAAGACGGATATCACTTTTGATGTGATGTTCGGTGACAAAAAGGTTGTCAGCCGCCTCTATGACCTGGATGTGGTAGGCTACGAAAGCGGTACCGGACAGCTTCATCTGTTTGATATCGAAACCGTGGATGAAAGCATTGTTGAGGACGGCATTGATTTTGATAAAGAAGCGATCGAAAAGAATCTGACGCTTTTCCTGTATCCTGATGATTCCGACGAGGCGGGAAATCTGCTGCGCATCTATCAGCAGTATTTCATGTGCTCCTCCGGTGCGCAGCTGATCTTAAAGGAACTCAAGGAGCAGAAGAACGATCTGCGCCATATGTATGATTATGCGGCGATCCAGATCAATGATACGCATCCTACCATGATCATTCCGGAGCTGATCCGGATCCTGGTGGAGGACAAGGCTTTTACCATGGATGAAGCCATCGAAGTAGTCAGCAGGACCTGCGCTTACACCAACCACACCATCTTGGCGGAAGCATTGGAAAAATGGCCGCTGGAATATCTGGAAAAAGTCGTGCCGCAGCTGATCCCGTATATCAAGGAGCTCGATAAGCGGGTACGCGCGAAATATAAAGATGAGAAGGTGCAGATCATCGACAAGGATGACCGCGTGCATATGGCCCATATCGATATTCATTACGGCTATTCGGTTAATGGTGTGGCTGCCATTCATACCGAGATTCTGAAGGATACGGAACTGAATCATTTTTATAAGATATATCCTGAAAAATTCAACAACAAGACCAACGGCATTACCTTCCGCCGCTGGCTGATCTCCTGCAACAGACCGCTGGCAGACCTGATCGAAAGCAGGATCGGAAAAGGCTTTGTCAAGGATGCGGACCAATTGGAAAAACTGCTTGCCTATAAAGATGACGCAGCATTTTTGGATGCCATCGACAAGATCAAGCATGACAAGAAGGTCGCCCTGGCAGCGTATCTGAAAGAGCATGAAAAGGTCACCGTCAGCCCGGACTCTGTTTTTGATATTCAGATCAAGCGTCTGCATGAGTACAAACGTCAGCAGATGAATGCGCTCTATATCATTCATAAATATTTAGAGATCAAAGCAGGCAAAAAGCCCGTGCGTCCCATCACCTTTATTTTCGGGGCAAAAGCGGCGCCGGCTTATGTGATCGCGCAGGATATCATCCATCTGATCCTCTGCCTGTCAGAGCTCGTGAACAACGATCCGGATGTAAACGAATACATGAAGGTCGTCATGGTGGAAAACTACAATGTTTCCTATGCGGAGCGCCTGATCCCTGCCTGTGATATTTCCGAGCAGATTTCTCTGGCATCCAAGGAAGCCAGCGGTACCGGCAATATGAAGTTTATGCTAAACGGCGCCATTACATTAGGCACCAGTGACGGCGCTAATGTGGAGATCCACGAGCTGGTGGGCGATGACAATATCTATATCTTCGGCGAGAAGTCCGAGACTGTCATCGAGCACTACGCCAAGGCAGATTACGTATCCAAAGATTTTTATAAAAAGAGCCCTGTCATCAAAGAGGCGGTTGATTTTATCATCAGCAAGCAACTTCTTGCCATCGGCGATAAGGAAAACTTAAACAGACTGTATAAAGAACTGCTGAACAAGGACTGGTTCATGACGCTGCTTGACCTTGAGGATTATATCAAAGTCAAGGATCAGGCCTTTGCGGATTACGAAGACCGCGCTGCCTGGAAGAAGAAAATGCTGGTCAATATCGCCAAGGCGGGATTCTTCTCGTCGGATCGTACGATCAGACAATATAACGAAGATATTTGGAAGTTAAACTAAGGGGATCAACATGAAAAGAAAACGGGGAGCAGGCATCCTGCTGCCGATCACATCGCTGCCGTCACGCTACGGCATCGGTACCATGGGGAAAGAAGCATATGCATTTGCCGACTTTTTGAAAAAAGCGGGCCAGACTTATTGGCAGATCCTGCCGGTAGGTCCGACGAGTTATGGGGATTCGCCCTATCAGTCTTTTTCGACCTTTGCGGGCAATCCGTATCTGATCGATCTGGAAACGCTGATAGAAGAAGGACTGCTGACATAAAAGGACTGCGATAAGGCGGGACTGGAACCGTATCGTGATAAGTCTGTGTCTGATGCAGCAGCGGCAGCGAAAACGACTGAAAAAATCGAATCCGGGATCAAGACCGGTAATGGTAAGAAATCATATCCCACCACCGGCATCGGTGCAAATGATCCCATGTATGTGGATTATGCCCTGCAGTATACACACCGCTATCCCCTTTTAAAGTTAGCATATGCAAACTTTTTGAAACAAAAAAAGAACAGGAAAAATCCTATCGCGATTTTCTGAAGAAACAGGCGGGATGGCTGCCGGATTATGCGCTGTTCATGGCACTGAAGGATGAAAACGGCGGCGTTCCCTTTACGGAGTGGGAGATGCCTATCCGTCTTCGTAAGAGAAAAGCCCTTGCAGACGCTAAAAAGCGCCTGGAAAAAGAAGTGGGTTTTTATGAGTTTCTGCAATACAAATTCAGCGAGCAGTGGACCAGGCTGAAATGCTATATCAATAGCATCGGTCTTCGGATCATCGGAGATATCCCCATCTATGTGGCAGCGGACAGTGCCGATGTCTGGGCAAATCCCGAGCTTTTTCAGTTAGATGACCAGTGTATCCCGAAGGCAGTGGCCGGTGTGCCGCCCGATTATTTTTCTGCCACGGGGCAGCTTTGGGGCAATCCGCTTTACGACTGGCCGACTCATGAAGAGACCGGCTTTTCCTGGTGGATCAGCCGTATGCGCCATTGCTACGAATTATATGATATGGTGCGGATCGATCACTTCCGCGGTTTTGATGAATACTATGCCGTGCCTTACGGCCATAAAACCGCTGAGCTCGGCGTATGGGAGCCGGGGCCGGGCCTGCGCCTGTTTGATGCGATAAAAAAAGAGCTCGGACCGCGGGATGTCATTGCCGAGGACCTCGGCTTTATGACAAAGACCGTGGAGCGCATGGTGAAAAAGAGCGGGTTCCCGAATATGAAGATCGTGCTTTTCGGTTTTTCGCCGGAGGGTGACAGCGAATATCTTCTGCATAACCATGAAAGAAACTGTGTGGTTTATACCGGAACCCATGACAATGATACGGCTGTGGGTTATTATAAGCGGGCAAGCCGCAGGGAAAAAGCCTTTGCCAGGGATTATCTCGGCATTAAAAACGGACGGGATTTTGCCCTCGGCGCTATCCGGTCAGCGCTTTCAAGCGTGGCGGATACGGCGGTGATCCCCATGCAGGATTACCTGCAGCTGGGAAGTGAAGCAAGGCTGAACATGCCGGCCACTTTAGGAGGTATCAACTGGCAATGGCGGCTGCTGCCGGGCCAGTATTCGGATAAACTTGCTGACAAAATCAGGCGTATGTGTTTTGTTTATGCCAGGTGTGATGATAAAAACCTTGCTGACGGATCGGCAATGTAAGATTCTTTGCGAAATGATGCGGCAGAAAATGACCCGGGAGGGTGGCAGCATGGATGCTTGCCGGCGTGGAATCTGCGTGGGGTCACTGCCGAAAAGAGAGGGGTCATGAACGAGATCATTTTGGAGTTTTCTGCGTTTTGCATTGCTTTCTTTTGCATGGTTGACTGCTTAAACAACAGGCGTCAGCTCTATCTTCCCGTGCCGAAAGGATTGATCGGGAAACTCAGAAACCGCCATTATTCCTATCTGAGTCTGTTGCTTATGCTGATGATATCGGCGCTGCTTTCGGTGGCCGAAGTTTCAGCTGAGCAGATCTTTCATGTACAGAATCCGCTTCTTTTAAATATCTTAAACGAACTGTATTTCATTTTTTATTCCTTTGTGCCGTTTCTTTTTGCCCTGTATGTCATGAACGTGACCGGGGCAGGGAAGGAACGCAGCAGCCTGTTTTTCGCAGTTGTGTTGACGCCGGTCATCATTTCAGAGGGACTGGTCATCAGCAATCCGCTGACCAAACTGATCTTTTTTGTGGATGAAAACTGCCATTATCAAAGGGGAAATCTCCTGTTTATTCTGTATATCGTCGGTATTGTCTATGTCTTCTTCGGCTCCTTCTATTTTGCCAAAAACAGAAAAAAACTGGCCAGGATTGATCGCTCGGCAACGGCTATTTTGATCCTGATTTCCATTATCGGCATTTTCATCCAGGGTCTGTGGTCCGTATCTGTGGAACTGTTCTTTGAATCGGTCGGCTTCCTGGGCTTTATGCTGATGCTCGAAGACCGGGCCCTCCGGGAGCGGACGGGTAAAAATGCAAGGCTGAGCAAAGGATTTGTGGCGGTGGTTGCCATGATCTTTATTACGGTCATTTCCATGAACATCAGCCTGATGTACAATGCCGGAACCAGCCAGACGGAAAAGATCGGCGCGATCCAGATCGACAGTATTAAGGGCGACCTGCAGGACACCCTGTCCGATGCGCAAAGCTACCTGCTGCGTGTTGCCATGGGCATGGAGCAGATACTGAGCGAAAATGCGGATCTGTCTTCTGTCGAAGATTACATTATTGAACAAAAGGCTTATTATATGGAGATTAGTGACGGGAACTGTTTTAATTCCTACGCAGCCTCTGAACACTGGACCATCATCCCGGATTTTGAGATGCCCTCCCATTATCATGCAAAAGAGCGTGTCTGGTATACCGGTGCCATGGAAAAAGATGGCGAGATCTATATTACGGAGCCTTATATCGATGCGGCCACCAGAGAACTTTGTTTTACCTTATCGATCCTTCTTTCCGACGGGCGCACCGTGGTGTCCATGGACTATACTATGACAAGGGTGCAGGATTCCATCAGGCAGATGCAGGATAATAAAGACCAGAAGGCACTGATCGTCACCAGGGAAGGGACCATCGTGGGCGATACGGATCCAGAGAGCCTGGGCAGGGATTTTTCGGAGATGTATCCGGCATACATCGACGTGTTTGAAAGAGTGAAAGCTTCCAATGAGCACGGAAGTTTCCGGACCAAGATCGGAAAACAGGACACCATTATTTTCAGCAGTGAGACCAGTAACGGCTGGTATCTGATCCTGAGCGTGGATACCACGGACTTTTATGCGGAGATCTATCAGCAGATGATCATGCTGGCAGCCATTGATATTCTGATGGTTGCGGTCATCATCGTTTTTTACATGGTGAGCATGAACAATCAGCAGAAGGCGGAAAATGCCCTGGCGGCAACGGATAAATTCATCCGTGGGCTGTCCGATGATCTGCAAAATCCCTTAAATGACATTCTGCGGTTTTCCGAGGAATCCCTGCGGGGCGATGGGAACGACCGGACGTATATGCGTGAGATCAGCGAATCCGGAAAACGGCTGTCGGAGAAGCTGGACAATCTCTTTTCCTATTCGGGGCTGATGCAGTTCGATAAAAGTGAAAAAACAAGGCAGGCCGCTTCGGCTGAAAAGAAGCTTCCCGTCAGAAGCCGCTATATCAGGAACGGTATCATAGCAATCCTGGTGAGCGCCCTTATGATCGGACTTGTGCTCTGTCTTGGCACAGCGACGAAGTGGGGAGATGTGCGGATCCATAAAGAGGCGGATAAATACAATAACGAACTGTCCCGCTGGATATTGCAAAAGCAGAGTATCTTGAGCATGTTCACGGATGTTATCATAGCCGATCCGAGTGTGATCGAAGACTATGACCAGGCAGTCAAGTGGCTGGATGATATCGGCAAAAACTACAGCGAGATCTCGTTCTGTTATCTGGGTAATCCCTATAATACCGAGCATCAGATCATCATGAATAACGGCTGGGTACCGGATCCGGATTACAAGGTGGATGAGCGGCAGTGGTATATCGATACGAAGCGTTCCGGGGACGGCAGCAGTATTTCCGCACCGTATTTTGATGCCCAGACGGGTCTTTACTGTATCACGTTTTCCAAGATCATGTATTCCAAGGAAGGAGAATTCCTGGGGATCTTCGCCATTGACTGCTATATCGACAAGCTGATCGATATCTTAGATGACAGCTACAGTGATGGCGGCTATGCATTTTTGGTGGATCAGGACGGCGTGATCATCAATCATCCCAATAAAGCCTATGAGATGTCGCAGCAGGCATCTGTCAATATTGAGGATACGGAGTTTGCAGAGGCTTACCACAGGGGAAGCGTATTCTCGCTGAAGGACTATAAGGGACAGACCGTTTCCTGTGTGACGCAGAAGGATGAGCTTTCCGGATTTACGGTCTTTGTGGTGCAGAACTGGTGGAGCGTTTACGGCAATATCATTTTCATGAGTTTTGTCTTCCTGCTTTTGCTGGTCTTCTGTATCGTAGCTGTGGCAAGGCTGATGAACCGCTTTATCAGCTGGCAGCAGGAAACCAATGAAAAACTGGTGGAAGCAGCAGAAGAAGCAGTTTCCGCAGGCAAGGCAAAATCCAGGTTCCTGGCGCAGATGTCCCATGAGATCCGCACGCCCATCAATGCGGTGCTGGGTATGAATGAGATGATCCTTCGGGAATCCGGGGATGATTCGATCCGGGAATATGCGGGGAATATTCAGGCAGCGGGCAAAAATCTGCTGGGACTGATCAATACCATTCTGGACTTTTCCAAGATCGACGAAGGTAAGATGGAGATCATTCCCGTCAAGTATTCCACCGTGGATTTTGTCAGCAATCTGATCAATTCCGTATCCCAGCGGGCGAAGGATAAAGATCTGTACTTCAGGACGCATATCGACGGAACGCTGCCTCAGACATTGTACGGTGATGATCTTCGGATCGCACAGGCGGCGAATAACCTGTTGACCAATGCAGTGAAATATACAAGGGAAGGCGGTATCGATTTGTATGTGTCGGGCGTTCGCTCCGATGACGATACGCTGATGCTTGGGATCCGCGTTGTGGATACGGGGATCGGTATCCGGAAAGAGGATCAGGAAAAACTCTTTGAGTCCTTTACGCGCCTTGACGAAACGAGGAATCGAAATATCGAGGGAACCGGACTTGGCATGGCCATCGTGACCAAACTGCTGGATATGATGGGATCCAAACTGAACGTCTGGAGCGAATACGGACAGGGCTCTGATTTTTCCTTTGAGGTAAAACAGACCATCATGGATGATACGGCCATCGGAAATTATGAGGTGCGTGTCCATGAAGCGGCCGCCAGACACAAAGAGGAGAATTATCTGTATGCGCCGGAAGCTAAGATCCTGGTTGTGGATGATAATGAGATGAACCTGAAGGTCGTTCGCAACCTTCTCAAGCTGAACGGCATCGTTCCCGAAATGGTTGACAGCGGGGAGAAGGCGCTGGAAAAACTGAAGGAAAACACCTATGATATCATGCTGCTGGATCATATGATGCCGCAGATGGACGGTATTGAAACCCTGGCGAAGGCAAGGGAAGATGGTTTGATCCCTGCGGGCATGGCTGTGATCGTGCTGACGGCCAATGCAGTGGTCGGTGCAAGAGAGCAGTATCTGGCAGCAGGCTTTGATGATTATATTTCCAAGCCCGTGGAAGTCAAGGCACTGGAATTCACCCTTGGCAAGTACCTGCCAAAGAGCAAGGTGTCTTATCGTAAAATGGATGTAAGCGCCGAAGGCGGGAGCGGGGCAGATGTAAACGTCGCGGTACAGAATAATACGCAGAATAGCAGCGGATCGATCAATGAAACCGGTAACGGAAATGATGTCATGGAATTTGCGCCTGACGATGGAGTGATGGAGTTTGCGCCGGATGACGGGGTCATGGAATTTGCCGCAGCAGGCGGAGCCGGAATGGAAGGGAATACGAAAGCCGCCGGAAAAGAACGCAAAGCCATGTTTGAAAGCCTGCAGCAGATCGGGATTTCCACCGTGGACGGTTTGCGTTACTGCGCAGGGGATGAAAATTTCTATGAAGAGGTCCTGTCGGATTATGCAAAAGAGTGCGAGGGCAGGCTCGGTGAAATGGAGCAGGCCCTTGCAGCCGATGATATCAAGACTTATCAGATCAAAGTCCATGCCCTGAAG
>JAEEKC010000198.1 GCA_016282215.1 Lachnospiraceae bacterium | reverse complement strand
GATACCCAGACCAACGAGACACAGCCGAAAAAGGCGAAACTTTCATCTGTTAAGAATTCGGCGAAGGGCACGATTCAGATCAAGTGGAAGAAGACCAAGGACGCTGACGGATATGAAGTCCAGTATGCTGCTAAGAAAAACTTCAAAGGCAAAAAGACCAGGACCACAAAGAAACTGAAACTCAAGGTAAAGAAACTGAAAGTAAAGAAAACCTATTATGTCCGCGTCCGCGCTTACAAGCTGGATGCAGATGGCAAGACCAAAGTCTACGGTGACTGGAGTAAGAAAAAGAGTGTGAAGGTGAAGAAGTAACGCAGGCAGGACGAACGACATAAACAACAAACAATCACAAATAACAAATCCCGCGATCATCATGATCGCGGGATTTTGCATTGCATTTACTTATCAGATCGACCTGTCAGATTGCCGGGATATTAACCCATGGTGATCTCTACTTCGTAGGTTTCCTTACCCTTCTCGTAAGGTACGATGCAGCCCTCTACTTCCTGTCCGTCAACGGTCATCCTGGCAACGCCCTTCTGTACGCCATTCGGGTTCTTAACGGTGATGTTGTAAGTACCTTCACGGAATTTACGTGTGATGGTGAAATCACCGAAACCATCGGGAACGCAGGGATCGATCTGCAGGCCCTTATGTGTCGGATATACGCCCAGGATGTACTGGGAGATGTTGACAAAGGTCCATGCGGCCGTTCCGGTCAGCCAGGAGTTTTTGCCCTCGCCGTGGAACTTCGCATCGCGTCCTGCTACCATCTGGGAATATACATAAGGCTCGGTGCGGTGGATCTCGGAGAACTCCTCTACATAAGCAGGGCAGGTCTTTTTGTAGATCTCAAATGCACGATCGCCTCTTCCTACAACGGTTTCCGCGATGGAAACCCAGGGATTGTTATGGCAGAAGATACCGGCGTTCTCTTTGTATCCGGGCGGATAGGAGGAAACTTCACCGAGTTCTTCATGATATCTGGTATAAGCGGGCTGCAGGATCATGATACCGTAATCCGTATCGAGTTTTTCCTTGACGGAATCCAGCGCCTTGATGGCTTCGCCGGTCTCAACGCCGACACCTGCCAGTACGCAGAATCCCTGAGGCTCGATGTAGATCTGACCTTCTTCGCATTCCTTGCTGCCGACTTTGTTGGAAGAAGAATCATAAGCACGAACGAACCAGTCGCCGTCCCAGCCTGCAGTCAGCAGGATCTTCTTCATTTCTTCGACTTCTTTCTTTGCCCTGTCTGCTTCAGCCTGGTCGCCCATCAGCTCGCACAGATCAGCATACTCAAGACCGTATTTTACAAACATGCCGCCGATGAATACCGATTCAGCAACAGGTCCCTCAGAAGGACCGAAGGTCTGGAAGGACTCACCCGGATGCAGGGAATGGCAGTTCAAGTTCAGGCAGTCATTCCAGTCTGCACGGCCGATCAGCGGCAGATTGTGAGGACCGCGATGGGTAACGATATAATCGAAGGATCTCTTCAAGTGGTTCATCAGAGGAGTTGCCTTGGATTCGTCATTATCAAAAGGAACCATCTCATCAAGGATCGTGGTATCGCCGGACTCACGAACATAAGCGCTGGTACCTGCGATCAGCCACAAAGGATCGTCGTTGAAACCGGAACCGATATCGGAATTGCCCTTCTTGGTCAGCGGCTGATACTGATGATAAGCGCTGCCGTCTTCGAACTGGGTAGAAGCGATATCGATGATCCTCTGGCGTGCACGCTCGGGGATCAGATGAACGAAACCGAGCAGGTCCTGGCAGGAATCTCTGAAGCCCATGCCGCGGCCGATACCGGATTCGTAATAAGAAGCGGAACGTGACATATTGAAGGTAACCATGCACTGATACTGATTCCAGATGTTGACCATGCGGTTTACCTTGTCGTTGGAGGACTGTACCGTGTACTTGGTCAGCAGCTCATCCCAGTAGGTGCACAGCGCATCAAATGCCTTGTCCACATCTTCGGTGGTCTGGTATTTTGCCAAAAGTGCATCTGCGGGTTTTTTATTGATCACGCCGTAAGATTCCCATTTATCATCATCGGGATTCTCGCAGTAGCCAAGGACGAATACGAAGGTCTTGGATTCGCCGGCTGCCAGAGATACATTGATCTGATGGGAAGCAATGGGATACCATCCGGACGCCATGGAATTGCGGGCTTTTCCTTCTTCAACTGCCAGGGGATTTGCGCCGCCTCTGTTGTAGCTGCCCATGAACTCGTCGCGGCTGGTATCAAAACCGTCAACCTCGGTGTTTACCGAATATATTGCGAAGTGGTTGCGGCGCTCACGATACTCGGTCTTGTGATAGATCGTGGAACCCTTTACTTCGATCTCGCCGGTGGAAAGGTTTCTCTGGAAGTTTCTCGGATCCTCGTCAGCATTCCACAGACACCACTCTACATAAGAGAAGAGCTGAATGTCTTTGGCTGCAGAGCCTTCATTGGTCAGGGTGACTCTCTGAATCTCACAGCTGTCGCCCAAAGGAACGAAGGAAAGAACGCTTGCCTTGACATCGTTCTTCTTGCCGGTGAAACGGGAATAGCCGATACCGTGACGGCACTCATACTCATCAAGCGGAGTCTGCGTCGGCTTAAAGCCCGGATTCCAGATGGTGTCGCCGTCTTTTACATAGAAATACTTTCCGTTGATGTCCAAAGGCACATCGTTGTAACGATAACGGGTGATGCGAAGAAGCTTAGCATCCTTATAAAAAGAGTACCCGCCCATGGTGTTGGAGATGAGGGAGAAAAAATCGCTGCATCCCAAATAGTTGATCCAGGGGAGCGGGGTTTCAGGTGTAGTGATGACATACTCGCGTCTGTCATCATCGAAGTAGCCGAATTTCATAGGTAACCATCCTCCTATACATGTTTTTTGTTTGTCTGAGCCGGCCTTTTTTCGGCTGCCGCTCAAACGATTTCGTTATAGAATTGATTATACCAAAAATGCGGGATAATTCAAGTATCACGGGGAAATTCGCACAAAATCCGATAATTGCTTGAAAGAGAATGCGAAATCTGTTAAAATAATCAAAGTCTGTTCCGAAAAGGGACGTTTTTTTGCTGCGCACTTGCATAGCACCTGCGGGATTGTGAGATGTCTGCAGGACTGTGAATAAACTAGTAATAGAGGAAGTAAAATGAAATTAGTAGAAAAAGTATTCGGCACACATTCCGAACGTGAGCTCAAGAGGATCGAGCCGATCGTGCAGAAGATCGAGAGCCTGGATGAGAAGATGCAATCGCTGACTGATGAAGAGCTCAGGGCGAAAACAGCGGAGTTTAAGCAGCGTTTCGCTGATGGCGAGACTTTGGATGACCTGCTGCCGGAAGCATATGCGGTAGTCAGGGAAGCCGGAGATCGTGTTTTGAATATGAAGCACTACAGGGTGCAGCTCATCGGCGGTATCATCCTCCATCAGGGACGTATCGCAGAGATGCGTACCGGTGAAGGAAAAACCCTGGTTTCCACGCTGCCGGCTTATCTGAATGCATTGGAAGGAAAAGGTGTCTGCATCGTCACCGTCAATGATTACCTGGCAAAACGTGATGCGGAGTGGATGGGCAAGATCCATGAATTTCTGGGACTGAAGGTAGGCGTTGTCCTCAATCACATGGAAAAGGATGAGCGCCGCCAGGCTTATAATTGCGATATCACCTATGTGACAAACAACGAACTTGGTTTCGATTACCTGCGTGACAACATGGTGATCTATAAGGAACAGCTGGTACAGCGTTCCCTTCATTATGCCATCATCGACGAGGTGGACTCGGTTTTGATCGACGAGGCGAGAACGCCGCTGATCATTTCCGGCCAGAGTGGAAAATCCACAAAGTTGTATGAAGCCTGCGATATCCTTGCAAGACAGTTAAAGCGAGGCAAGGATCAGGAAGAGCAGAGCAAGCTGGATATCATGATGGGTGTCGAGCAGGAAGAGGACGGCGATTTTATCGTCAATGAAAAAGACAAGATCCTGAACCTGACTGCAGAAGGTGTGACCAAGGTGGAACGCTTTTTCCAGATCGAGAACCTGGCTGATCCCGAGAACCTTGAAATCCAGCACAACATCATCCTGGCGCTGCGTGCCCATAACCTGATGTTCCGTGATCAGGACTACGTAGTCAAAGACGATCAGGTTTATATCGTTGATGAATTCACCGGCCGTATCATGCCGGGCCGCCGTTATTCCGACGGTCTGCATCAGGCCATCGAGGCAAAGGAGCATGTGAAGGTAAAAAGAGAGAGCAAGACACTTGCGACCATCACCTTCCAGAACTTCTTTAATAAATTTGAGAAAAAAGCCGGCATGACCGGTACCGCCCTCACGGAGGAAAAGGAATTCCGTGACATCTATGGAATGGATGTTATCGAGATCCCGACCAACATGCCTGTCATCCGTCAGGATTTGGAGGACGTGGTATATAAGACCAAGAAGGAAAAATTCAAAGCGGTCGTGGATGCCGTAAAAGAAGCGCATGCGAAAGGACAGCCGGTTCTGGTCGGCACCATCACCATTGAGACCAGTGAGCTGCTTTCCAAGATGCTCACCAAAGAAGGGATCCAGCACAAGGTGCTGAATGCCAAGTTCCATGAGCTCGAGGCTGAGATCGTAGCGCAGGCCGGTGTTCACGGAGCCGTGACCATCGCCACCAACATGGCCGGCCGTGGTACGGATATCAAACTGGATGATGAATCCAAGGCAGCAGGCGGACTGAAGATCATCGGTACGGAACGTCACGAATCCCGCCGTATTGACAATCAGCTCCGCGGTCGTTCCGGTCGTCAGGGCGATCCCGGTGAGTCACGTTTTTATATCTCACTTGAAGACGATCTGATGAGACTCTTCGGCTCGGACCGCATGATGACCATGTTCAATGCGCTCGGCATCGAGGAAGGCCAGCAGATCGAGCATAAGATGCTGACAAACGCCATCGAAAGTGCACAGAAGAAGATCGAGAATAACAACTTCGGTATCCGTAAAAACCTGCTCGAGTATGATCAGGTTATGAATGAGCAGCGCGAGATCATCTACGCAGAGCGCCGCAGAGTACTGGACGGAGAAAGCATGCGTGACGTGATCTACAAGATGATCGCAGATACGGTGGAAGTTTCCGTTGATACCTGTATTTCCGATGATAAAAAGAGCGAGGACTGGGATCTGGCAGAACTGAATCAGCTGCTTCTTCCCATCATCCCGATCCAGGCAGTCATTCATCCTGACGTGAAGAATATCAAGAAAAACGAGTTTAAGCATATGCTCAAGGAGCAGGCAGTAAAACTCTATGAAAGCAAGGAAATGGAATTCCCTTCGCCGGAAGCCATCCGTGAAGTGGAGCGCGTGATCCTGCTCAAAGTCATTGACCGGAAGTGGATGGCACATATCGATGATATGGACCAGCTGCGCCAGGGCGTGGGTCTGCAGTCCTATGGACAGCGCGATCCCCTCGTAGAGTACAAGATGGCAGGTTATGATATGTTTGATGAGATGACGGATGCCATCAGAGAAGATACGATCAAACTGCTGTTCCGTGTCAAGATCGAACAGAAGGTAGAAAGAGAAGAAGTTGCCAAGGTGACCGGAACCAATAAGGATGATACCGTCCAGAGAGGTCCCGTCCGGCGTGAAAATGCAAAGATTTACCCGAATTCCCCCTGCCCTTGCGGAAGCGGCAAAAAGTACAAGAACTGTCACGGCAGAGTGGCTGCGAATTCGTGACAGAGCGGATAACCGGATCGACCGTGATAGAGAAAAAGGCTTCCCCCTGGGGGTCGCTAAGCGCCGGTGGCGCTTGTCCAGCGAGGACCGAGCCGGCAGGCGAGACGGCTGTCAGCGAAGCTGACTGATGAGGGGTCAGTATAAAGGATAGTGTTATGGTAGAACTTGACCAATTAAAAATCGATTTAGCTAATACTCAGGAAGCCCTTGCGGAAGCGAAGGCTTCCCTTGACGTGGTTTCCAAATCCCAGCGCATCGAAGAACTAGAGCGCGAAATGGAAGCGCCGGATTTTTGGAACGATGCAGAGGCGGCACAGAAAAAGACCAAACTCTTAAAGGAGTTAAAGGATGATGTGGCTGCAGCATCGGACCTGACGCAGCAATATGAAGATATTGAAACCCTGATCGAGATGGGAAATGAAGCGGAAGATCCGGAGATTGCCGAGGAAGCAAAAAATGAATTTGCGGACTTGCAGGATAAGCTGGAAAATATCCGCATGAAAAAACTGCTTTCCGAAGAATACGATGCCAATAATGCGATCCTGCGTCTCAACGCCGGTGCGGGCGGTACCGAGAGCTGCGACTGGTGCAGCATGTTGTATCGCATGTATACCCACTGGGCTGAGAGAAAAGGTTTTTCCGTGGAAGAACTGGATTTTCTGGAAGGCGAAGAAGCCGGGATCAAATCCGTCACCTTCCAGGTGAACGGCACCAATGCCTTTGGTCTTCTGAAATCTGAAAAAGGCATTCACCGCCTTGTGCGGATCTCACCTTTTAATGCACAGGGAAAGCGGCAAACCTCATTTGTATCTCTTGACGTTATGCCGGAAATCGAAGATGCACCCGATATCGAGATCGAAGATAAAGACCTGAGGATCGATACCTATCGAAGCAGCGGTGCCGGCGGACAGCACATCAACAAAACATCTTCTGCGATCCGTATCACCCACTTGCCCACAGGCATAGTGGTACAATGCCAGAATGAAAGAAGCCAGTTCCAGAATAAAGACAAGGCCATGCAGATGCTGAAAGCAAAACTCTTTATGCTCAAGCAGGAAGCCCATGCCGAAAAGCTTTCCGATATTCAGGGACAGCTCAAGGATATCGCATGGGGATCCCAGATCCGTTCCTACTTCCTCCAGCCTTATAAACTGGTGAAGGATCTCCGGACAGGTGAGGAAAACAGCAATGCAGATGCCGTTTTGGACGGCGCACTGGATAAATTCATCAATGCCTATCTGCGCTGGCATGCAGACGGTGAAAAACCGAGAAATGTTCAGGACGATTAATTGGCTGAGAGAAAGTTCTTGACAGCAGGCGTTATCCGTTGTACAATAGCGTTTGTTGCAGGTCATGCAATTTCATAATTGTGCGCGTAGCTCAGCTGGATAGAGCGTCTGGCTACGGACCAGAAGGTCGAGGGTTCGAATCCTTTCGCGCACGCGAATAAAAAACAGGACAGTGCATGAAGCCCGGTCCTGTTTTTTGTTCGTGTCCGTGCGGACACGAACCCGAGGGTTCGGCTTTCTTTATGCGCAAAAAACCATGTCTAACGGTCAGATAATTTCTATAAAACATTTTGTAAACGGAGGGGCATATGACAGACATCAGGATTTTTCGGGGAAATCAGATCGGCGGATGCGTTACGGTTATTTCGACGGAGTATGAAGGTGACATACACCGTATTATGATAGATTATGGTTCTTCACTTCCGGGCAGTGATAAGCAGAAGGATTTTCAGTATCCATGGGAAGAAAAACCTGTAGATGCGGTCTTTTTTACCCATTATCATGGTGATCATGCCGGCAGACTGATGGAAATCCCGAAGAATATCCCGATTTACATGGGTTCCACGGCAAGGCAGGTCATGATCAATATTCATGAGGCATTGGGAAAAAGTGATAGAGTTGATGATGCTGAGGATCACAGACAGCAAGTCGCATTGCTCAAAGAAGATAAAAGAGTGAAGGTGTTTCGGCGCCAAGGAAGATGCTATGAAACGGTTCATCTGCCAGGTTTTCAAGTTGAGCCATACAGCGTGGATCACTCTGCTTATGATGCATATATGTTTCTGATCGAAGCGGCGGATGCCGAAAGACCTGACGGAAAATACAGGATCCTTCACACGGGTGATTTCAGAGGCCACGGAAGACGCGGCAAAGTAATGATGCCATTGATCGAATCTTATATTCACGAGTTTGGAAAACGTAAGGTTGATACTCTGGTGATAGAAGGTACGATGATGAGCCGTTCCGATGAAGAGGTTTTATCTGAAACCGAAATGCAGATGCAGGCAGCAAGATTTTTGTATCAGCATAAGTATGCTTTTTTGATCTGTTCCTCCACGAATCTGGATTCTCTGGCGAGTTTTTATCAGGCTGCGCAGATGACAAACCGCCGTTACGGCAGATATATTTATGTTTACAGCGAATATTTCAGAAAGCAGTTGGAGTTGTTTACAAAGACAGCCGGAAGTTTTACCGATGTGTATAAATTTGAACGAGTAGCCAGGCTTTTGGATATGGACACCATTCCGCCCGGGCAGAAAAAAAAGGTACCCATGACGAGGCGTGAAATGATGGAGAAATTTGGTTTTCTTGCCGTGATCAAGCCGGAAGATTTTTACGGGAAATACATCGATATGTTTATCGATGCTTATAAGGCCGGACGGATCGATGAGATGCCGGTTTTAATCTATTCGATGTGGGATGGCTATGTGCAGGAATACCGCATCGGTAAAAACGGAGAAAAGACAGTCAATAAAGCGAAAAAAGATGCATGGATAGACTTCCTTCGCAGGCAGGAAGAAAAGGGCGTTTTAGTAAAGCACCTGCATACAAGCGGACACGCAGCTGTGCAGATGCTTGCCGATGTCATCAACGCAGTGGATCCGCAGGATAAGATCTATCCGATGCATACTGAGTGCGCAGATGATTTTAAGACGCTGCCCATAAAGCCGGAACTGCGGCAGCGAATTGTCACAATGCCGGAATAGCTGTGCTATACTATACTGAATCAGTAAATTGTTACGATAGAGTCGGAAACACGTTTGAATAGAGGCAGTGTAAAATCCGGCATGATAAAACGAAGGTATAATTCCGGAGGGCGATATGGAACAGATGATGGGTGTGGTGATCGGAGGAGCCGGCGGCATTATTGATGGCGACAATGAGGTGTTCCTTTGTTTTGACTGGCAGGGCGAAAACCGGCAGGAAGAAAATGAAAGGCAGGGCTGGCGGATCAAAGCCAAATGCGGGAAAAGAAAGTATCTCACGACACTTTTTCGCACGCAGCAAAGCGACAGTATCCGGATTGTGATCTGGAAAAGGGATGGCGCT
>JAEEKC010000030.1 GCA_016282215.1 Lachnospiraceae bacterium | reverse complement strand
TTTTCCTTGAAAAACCAATCGGGTGTCTGGGAATGCCAAGTAAGCACATGGCCTCTCACCTTGATATTAACATCGTCCTCTTTATTCCACTCCAGGATCTTGTCCAAAATAGCATCCGGAGATGAGAAATTCAGCTGTGCCGGAACCTTTTCGCCCTTGAATTCTGCGGTTGCATCTTCGCCGCTGATATTCGTAAACAAAGACTCGGGTTTCAATTCATTTTCCAGTGTTACGGCATTAAAATGCTTTTTCACAAGCTGAACAGCCTTCGGATCGTTGATCGTACCGGATCCGATACAGGTTGCTACATAAGCATCTTCACCAAGACCATTTGCAGATACAACCGTATCTTTCAGGTTCGGAATGTCCATCTGAACCGGAATGGATTTTTTATAGACAAAGTCTATCTCGCTGTCCAATGAGAATGATCCATAAGGTTCGCCCCCGCCACTCATCACAACAAAGACCACCGGATCCGTAACCGTTACTTCAAAAGAACCCGATGCATTGCCATAGGTTACAGTCAGACCACCGGCAGAATCATTATTCCTGTTATTCGTGTAATGATCTTCGTTCATTACCTTGTAGGACAGGCCTTTCGCATCACCTTTTACATCGATTCTTGCAAGCGGATCGTCCGAATCATTCACGGGGATTTTAAAATAGATACTCTGGTATGCTTTGTTAAACGTCACCGTACCGTTTTTCATCTCTGCATCTTCATCGTTAGCTGCAATTTCCAGATCACTGAGTTTCTTGGTAACAACGATTTCCTGTTTCTTCGCAGGCGCAGTTGCCAGAGTGATCTTCACGGAATCTACAACAACCGGTGTCACCGTTTGTCCCTTGTACATAATATCAATAACCGTATAGTCAGAGCCTGCCGGTATTGAATATGCATTGGAATAATCCGTTACTTCAGCTCCGCCTACACCCTTTTGAAGCTTCAGACAAATATTCGATAAATTGCTTCCTGTCAGCTCCACTTTCGTAACTCTGGCCGGATCAATTCCTTCCGGAAGGTTAAAGAATATCTGATCATACGCTTTTGAGTAGGTCAGCGTCGCTTTTCCGGTATCTTTATCGACAGATATCTGCGTATCCCACGCTTGTGCCATCTCAAGCTGTTTGAAGTTAAACTCATACACCTTGTTTGCAGTATAATCATAAATAGGATCCTGCTCGGCGCTAACCTCCTCCTGTACCACCCTTCCGGCTTTTGCATTCATTCCCGCTCCCGCTATAAATGGAACGACCATGGATACCGCAAGACCGGCCACAACTAATTGTTTCCACTTTTTCCTCATCTTTTTCCCCTTTCTTAATTGTTCAGCAGCATTTGACTCCGTATTTCCATACCGACCAAACACTGCTTTTTAATTGGTTAGTGGTTCTTTGCCGTTTCCCTTCTTTGGCAGATGCTCTTGCAGAACATTCATCGCCTCGGCAGAAAACAACCGACTAACACATCATAATATGCAGCGAAACTTTTTTCGCCCGAAGAAATATGAATCCAACACCGAAAAAATTTGAATAATTTACGATACAGGTTTGTTTTTTTCAAACCTTGACAGTGCCCACACGCTTTGTTATCATCACTCACGTAGTAAATATGCTTTCCTGACAGAATCGGATACTATATTTGCTCAGGAATCTTCAAACGGATCGGCAAGGACTTGTAGCAGATCCGTATATTATCGGTAAGCAGGATAACACAATGATCTTATCATGTCAGAACATCAAAAAAACATATCCGCAGCAGACCCTGTTTGACGGGGCTTCTTTTCTGTTGAACGAACACGACAAGGCTGCTCTTGTCGGGATGAACGGCGCAGGGAAAAGTACGCTTCTGAAAATGCTGGTTGATTTAGAGCCTTCCGATGAGGGCTCTGTTATCATGCCCAAAGGGATAACCGTCGGCTATCTGGCTCAGGAAAACGATGCCGGTGACGATGAGACCATTTATGAAATGATGCTCTCCTATCAGCCGGAGCTGACCGGCATGGAGTGTGAACTTTCGCAGCTTGAAAAGACCATGCAAAAGCTGCAGTTGGAAAAGGCGGCAGATGATCCCCTTTTAGAAGAGACCATTCATAAATATACACAGCTGCACGATGCCTTTGAACAAAAAGGAGGCTATGAATACCGCAGCCGTTTAGAGGGCACACTGGGGGGCCTCGGTTTTTCCGAAGAAGAATTCTACCGCCCTATGAACACACTCTCCGGCGGACAGAAAACCCGCGCTCACCTGGCAGGACTTTTATTCCAGAGCCCGGATCTGATCATATTGGATGAGCCCACCAACCATCTGGACATTGCTGCGACGGAATGGCTCGAAACCTTTTTGAAAAACTATAAGGGCTGCGTTCTGATCGTATCCCATGACCGGTATTTTCTCGATATGGTGGCTGACAAAGTCATTTCCATTGAAGAGAGAAAACTCGTCACTTATCAGGGCAATTATTCGGATTATGCCAAAAAGTCAGCCGAGCGCCTGAAAGCAAGGCTCTCAGCTTTCTATAAACAACAGGCTGAGATCGCCCACGAAGAAAAAGTCATCGAAAAACTCAAATCCTTTAACAGGGAAAAATCCATCAAACGGGCGGAAAGCCGTGAAAAGAAGCTGGACCGCATCGAACGGATCGAAAAACCGGAAGACTTAAACGACAGGATGAAGCTGTCTCTTGAGCCGGATATCGAAAGCGGAAAAGATGTACTCTCAGCCACCGGTCTTTCCAAGAGTTTCGGTGACCTGCATTTATTTGATCATACGGATCTGTTCATCCGCCGCGGCGAGCATATCGCCATCATCGGCGACAACGGGACCGGCAAGACCACTTTGCTGAAGATCCTTACCGGACTTGAAGATGCTGACGGCGGCAAGATCGATTTCGGCGTAAAGGTTCAGGTTGGCTACTATGACCAGGAGCATCAGGAACTGTCCGCTGACAAAACCCTGTTCGAAGAGATCTCTGATGCCTACCCTTCTTTGGATAATACGAAGATCCGCAACACGCTCGCTGCCTTTCTGTTTACCGGTGATGATGTTTACAAAAAAGTATCCTCCTTAAGCGGTGGCGAAAAAGGCCGTCTTTCCCTTGCGAAGCTGATGTTATCCGGCGCTAACTTTCTGATCCTCGACGAGCCGACAAACCATTTGGATATCACTTCCCGTGAGATCCTGCAAAACGCGATCCGGAACTATCCCGGCACGCTCCTTTATGTCAGCCATGACCGGTATTTTGTCAATACGACTGCAACGAGATTGCTGCATCTTTCCGGCGGACATTTTTATCCCTATGAAGGTAACTATGATTACTTTCTGGAAAAACGGGATACTGTGGAAGGGGCGCAGGCAGCCGGCAATGTCATATCAGATCATACCACCTATGCTTCGTCCGAAGCGCCGGTCATGTCTGATGTTTCCGACGACAAAGCTTCTGCCAAAGATCTGTGGCAACAGCAAAAAGCCGAGCAGGCCCGGCTGAAAAAGCAGAAACAGCAGCTCGAAGAATGTGAGGCAAAGATCGCTGCGTTAGAGGAAGAATCTGCCGATCTGGATACGCAGCTGTCCGATCCGAAGAACGGAACCAATCTTCCGCTCCTTCAGGAACTGACCAAAAAGAAAGCCTCCGCAGAGGAGGCTCTCGAAGAATTGTATGCGTTATGGGATAAGCTGGCTGAATAGCAAAAACTCAACCTTCTTCCACCGCATGGAAAATGATACAGTTGGGGCTTTCGATCTTGATCTCTTTTCCGTTCATGACGATAAGCCCTTTTTCCATGTCCGCATTAAAGAAGGTCATGGTGCCGGATTCATGGTTTAAGCTGACCAGATGTTTATTATCCGGGAACAGCGCCACATCCTTTGGATAATCACCGCTGACCGGCAGGCAGAACAGTTTTTCAAGCATGCCTGTCCTGTGGTCGATCTTATATCCCACAGCGCTGTTATCCCCGGCATTGGAACTGATCAGGTATTTTTCATCTGCAGAAAAGTTCAGCGCGCTGGCCGCCGACATGCCGGCATGATAATCGTTCAGCGTGGAGATCTGCTGGATCTTGGTAAAATACGGATTGTCATCCTCTTCTTTATAGGAATACACATCGATATAATTCTTCATTTCATGAACGATATAAACAAACTTTCCGTCTTTTGTCATCTTGATATGACGCGGCGCGGAATTGATCTCACTCCTGAGCACGTCCACCAGCTTAAGTTTTCCGGTCTGATGATTCAGACGGTATACATCCACATGGTCCATGCCGATATCCGCCGCCATCAGATAGTGGTTATCCCTGGTCATCTTCACGCAGTTCGCATGCGGACGAAAGTTACGCTCGGTCACGGTTCCCATTCCCTTTAAGTAGATCTCGTCCGTGATCTCGCCTACGCTGCCGTCTCCGAGAAGGCGAAGTACCGTGATCTTTCCGTCATGGTAACCGGCTACGAACAGGAATTTTTCTTCATAATCCGTGGACAGATAGCATCCGCGCATACCGTTGATGGAAGCATGATTCATAAACTCCAAACTTCCATCCTCTTCGATGCGGTAGGACTCTACACCGAAATCCGTGATGGAATACAAAAACTCTTCATCATGGGAAATCGTCACATAGGAAGAATTGGAGATTTCTACTCTGTCCTTCTCCGTAAACCGGCCGTTTTTCATATCAACATCGTAGATCTTAATGCCGTGCTGGTCTCCCATGGTGTAGGTGGATACATATGCTACGTATTTTTTCTTTGCTGCCATATTTTCACGTCCTTATGTTTATTGCGATACTTCCAACGCCCCTCATCAGAATCCGATTCACATCTTACGTTTCGCTTCTCTCTGCGCTTCCTTCTTCAGCTTCCCATAATCAGCCAAAATGCGCTGCCGTAGCAAAAATGCCCGGATCCGCTGCGCCGGAGATGCCGTTTTCAGCACATGGTTTTTGATGTAGGCAAAGGTCCTTTTCTCTCCGTATCTTGCCAGCATCATCAGCAGGCGTTCCAGCTGCGCTTCCGTCTTCGGATGCAAAAGACCGCTTCCTTTGCCCTTGGAAAAATAGGTCAGCGGATCGCTGTCTTTATAGGCATCGCCGTTGTAGACCTTGCTGGCGGCCACTCTGTCCATGAACATTTCCACCACATAGCGCCTTGGCATCGGCACCGGTGTAAAGCCTTTATCGATGGCATGAACGCTGTAATCGATCCAGTATTCATAGTGGTGTTTGTTCCTGCCCTTGTGATGCAGCCAGGCCGATGAGTATCCTCTGTCCTCCCGCTCTGCGTTGTTGGGGCTGCGGTTTCCCTGATAGTACATGGCACCCACGATAAATTCGGCAGGGCTGTATTTTGAGAGATCATGGGTCAGACCCTGATAATAGAGTCCCACCGCAAAACATCCCTTTGCCACCAGATATCTGTGATATGTGATCGTTTTAAAATGCTCCAAGGCCCTGATCATATGCCCTCCAATCCTGTATCAGCCGTCTCTCAGACAGGATTTTTCCGTTTTCTTTTATCCTTTGTATCCATCTGCCTGCCGACCAGAAGCACGACGCTTCTGGGCTTTAAAGTGATCCGCATCGGTGCGTTTTTCCCGTCTTCCGTCTCCTCTTTCATAATGGGGATGCCGGAAAGCTCAAAACCGCTCATGGCGCTGCCTTTATCTTCGCTCCTGGTATCGCAGACCATCTTCCATTCATATCCGCCCGGAAGCGACGGAAGTGCAAAACTGTGCGCGATCCAGTGCATGTTGATCGCCATGTAGACAAAATCATCGGTGCCGCCGCCCGGCAGGTTTTCGTAAAGTCCGCAGAGCATGATGCCCATATGCCGGTTATAGTTTTCCATCTGCGCCTGCCATGCATTTTCGCCATGATAGGACAGATCCGGATAACCGCAGGAAATGGTATCCATGATCCGCAGGGGGTACCGTCTATGTGTGATCTTGTGTGCCTTGCGGAATGCGATCAGGCCCTTGGTAAATTCCAGCAGCTTCTTTCCCGGCTGATCCAGTCTCCAGGACAGATGATTGATCTCATTATCCTGGCAGTAAGGATTGTTATTGCCGTTGGCCGTATGCCCGAATTCATCCCCGGCCTGCAGGAAAGGCACCGCCTGGGATAAAAACAGAAAGCTTAAGATATTCTTCCGCTGGGAAAGGCGCATTGCCTGGATGCCCTTCTTTCTCGAACTGCCTTCCACGCCGCAGTTCCAGCTGTAATTATATTCACTGCCGTCCCGGTTATTCTCACCGTTGGGACCGTTATGCTTCTGATCGAAGGAAACCAGGTCCATCAGCGTAAATCCACGGTAATCCGCCACATGGTGGATCACAGCCTGAAGCTCATCGTTCTTTCGCATATGCTCAGCCATGGGACGCAGCATATCTTCATCGCCTTTTAAGAACTTGCGCGCATCGCACCTAAAATCATCCCTGTAAGACGCCAGGTTTCTGAACTCGGGATGCATGCCTCTCTCCGCATAGATCCGTTCTCCGCCCGGCTCTTCCATGATCAGCTTGGTCCGGGACAACAAAGGATCCAGTGCCAAAAGCGACCGCGGGATCTTCATGCCAACCAGATGGAAACCGTCCACATGGTAATTCATAACCCAGTAATGCACAACCCTCTGGATATAACAGGGATCGTAGCGCAGCGGAAAATAAAACTGCAGGATGATCTCGATGCCCGCCTGATGCAGTGCCCGTACCAGGTGTTTGAAAGAGCGCACCGGGTCATGATAAGCGCTGTAGGACGCTTTTGGCGCGAAATAATAACTGCCCCTGTCGGCGAATCCCCAGTAGTTGATCTTGTATTCCCAGTTTCCGTCTGTCAGCGCGTAACCGTTCACATTCGAAGAGGCACTCTTTTTCACTGCCTTCTTTACTGTTTTTCCGGTATCTTCCGCAAGAACCGGGACAGGCTTTCCAGCTGCCCTGCCATTCTCATTTGCTGCAGACTGCACATTTTCAGTCACGCCGTCTTCACGGTTATCATCCGTACCATCCGGACTATCTGCTGCAGTTTGTTGTATATTTTCATTTGCTTTTACTGATGACTCACGGTCATCCTCTGATATACCATCTGTCTGATCTTCGCCAGCTCTTCCGGTCTCATCAGATCCTCGTTCCTGATCATAGGAATCCGAATCTGCCTGATCCGAAGCTCCATCTCCATCTACCTTATCCGAAATCAGCCTGCCCACTTCAATGGCAAGATCATTTTCGTTGATAACATGCTGGCCGGAAGGATCATCCGGCACACAGACGGTTTCCTCATCCGTCCGCGCTTCCGGCTCATCTTCCTGTTCTTTGACGCCGATGAATTCTTCACCGGCCCCCGCCGCCAGAAGACCTGCCTTGCGCGTTGCTTCATAAGCAGGATTGACAATGATCTCATCAAACTCATAAACAGGCATGCATTCGATCGCTGTCACGCCGAGCTCTTTTAAGTAAGGGATCTTTTCCTCAAGTCCTTCAAATGTACCGCGTTTCTGCCTCTCTACGCCACTGGTCACATGCTTTGTAAAACCGCGAACATGAAGACCGTAGATCACGGAATCCTCAAAGGGTGTCTCCGGAAATCTGTCGCTTCCCCAGTCAAAAGCGGTTTCTGAAGGAAGCAGCGCAGACAGCTGGCTCTTATGCCGCATCTGTCCCCACTGGTTCCGTCCGTCTACGCCTATGGCATAGGGATCCATAAACGTCTTGTCATCACAATAAAAGAGATAGGAATGATAGGCCGAAATGTCCATCTTCAGATAAACGGCATAGATGCTTCCGATCCTGCAATTATCGGGAAACGGGATCCTGGTCTCTTTTTTCCTTCTGTCATAGAATAAGATGCCGCCTTCCTTCTTCGGTACATGGGAAAAAGCAACCGACACATTGATACCGCCTGCTTTCACCTTGACCCCCATGGGGAATGGATCACCTTTTGAAATCTTTATCTTTTTTGCCATATAAGGCACCCTGTCTTTCTGTCCGTTTTACGGAACGATTTTGGGCAGCACATCGCAGACATGTTCGTGGATCACAAGATCCGCCGCCTTATCCGTAAAATGCTCATGTTTCGTCACAAGGATCAGTTTATCCTTACTGTAGTGATTGACTGCGAATTGCACCATATTGTCAAACAGGTTCGTACCGAGAACAAGAAGCACATCCGCCTTGGATACCGCATTTACCGCATCCGTCAGAATATCGTTGCGCATCCTCTCACCATGAAGCCTGATCCCCGGCCGGATGGTACCGCCGCAGTCATCGCAGACAGGCATCCCCTTACTGTCGCGAAGATATTCCATCGGGAATTTTTTCATGCATTTATTGCAGTGATTGTCATGGATATTTCCATCGAGCTCGTAGATATTTTCAATCTCATAATCATGACCGAGGCCGTATATGGTATAGGTCAGAACCGCTTTTAACTTGCCTGATTTCTGCAGCCTTTCCAGTGCCGGAAAAGTCTCTGTCGGTGTCAGCTGCGTGCTGAGGATCTCTTTTTTATAAAAATCATAAAACTGCTCGATCCGTGTATTATAAAAAGCCGCCGCCATGATCTCTTCCGGACAGTGATGATACTCCTCCTCAATGCGGTAAGCCTCTGTATCTCTGTCGTAGTTTAAGGCACCGCACTCCATCATCACGCCGATCCCGGCAATGACAACAATGTTATCAGATTCTTTGATCAGTTTTTCCGCGTACCTGATACGCTCATCGACATCCATGACCGATGTCTTCATCTGTGTATCATTCATTTTTCTCTCCTAATTCATCAGAAGGTTCCCGCTCCGGTCATTCCCTTGTGCCAGATTTGCATTCCATGAGTCTTGCTTTGCCGCCTCTTGCCTAATCGAAGTTTTCCTGCTATAGTGAAAAGACATAGAACCCCATAATTGTGTATATTATACCATAAAATTCGCCAGAAACCAACGAAAAACAAAATAATCTATAAAAGGAGCAGTATTATGGAAAAAAAGTACAGAGAACCTGATGAAGAAATGACCGTTACCATTGAAACCGATGACGGTGAAGTCGTTGAATGTGCCGTTTTGACCATCCTTGAGGTCAACGGACGCGATTACATCGCACTGATGCGGCTTGATGAGTACGAAAGGCTTGATACCCTGCCCGATGATGTATCGGATGAAGAACTTGATGAATTTGACGGTGTATGGTTCTATCGCTACTCCGAGAACCCGGATGACCCGAACGAAGAGCCTGAGATCGCCATGATCGAAGATGATGATGAACTGGACGCTGTCATTGACGCTTACGATGAATTCCTCGATGACATCGAATTTGAGGAATCATAAAAAACGTCCTTTATGACATCGGTCATTTTTCAGCTGCCGGCAGCAGCTCTTCGATGAATACCGACCTTTCATTACCCTTGTCCTCTCTTTGCACATAAGAGATGACAAGGGTTTTCTTCGCTCTGGTCATGGCCACATAAAACATCCGCCGCTCCTCTTCTGTCTGCCCTTCCGTCAGCATTCTGCCGCGCGGCACTACACCGGGATCGATCTGCGGCAGAAAGACATGGTCATATTCGAGCCCTTTGGCCCCGTGATAGGTCTGGATCACGATCCTGTCCTTCGGGATCGGCGCATGCGTCATGGGCTGTTCCAAAAAGGAACGTTCATACGCCTCAAAAAAATCAAGTGCCTGCCGCATCGTCTTTATCCCGGCATCCTCAATCAGCCGCAGCCTGTCTGCAGCCTCAGCGATCTCTTCCCGATCAGACTGTATGGCGCTTTTCATCCTTCCCGTCTTTCGATCTTTGCCGCCGAATCCTGCTTCATCCAGTTTGTCCTCAAGGACATGAAAGCCTTGCAAAAACAATGTCAGCACGCCATAATAATCCATCTTTTCTGCCAGCTCCAGTTTTGCGAAAAATCCGCGGCAGACTGATATGTTTTCATCGCCGCACCGCTCCAGAACACGCGCCGGATCCACCTTTTGTGTATCAAACCATTCCCGTGATAATCCAAAGCGGCGCAGCGAAACCGCTGCAAACAGATGCCGTCTCAAATGTCCCTGCTGCAGATATTTCAGGAAATTTCGAAATGCCGCAGAAAGCGGATCAGCAAACTCCTGCTGCCTCTTTTCCCGGATAAAAAACGGCTCACCGTCCGTCAGAAAACGCGTTGCATATCGTTCCATCTGTGCATTGGTGCGCACGAGTATTGCTACCGTTTCCTGCGGATAGTCCTTTCGAAGCTTCTCAGCTATCTGCGCAAGAAAAGATAATTCGTCACGGTCAGTCGCAAAACGTCTGATCTCTGTCTGTTGTAACTGAATTGTTTCATCTTCGCTGTTTATGAGATATTCTTCCTGTTTATTCTGCAGAGCCTTTTCGGATACTATTCTATCATCTGACTTTTTTGTTCTTTTCTCAGCTGAATCTACCAGCTGCGGATCAGCAATCCCTGCTGCTACGATCTGTTTTGGGAACCGCTCATGATTATGACAGATGCATTTCCCCGCCAGTTTCACGATATCCGCTCCGCAGCGATAATTGACAGAAAGGTACACCCGCTGCGCCTGCGGGTAATCTGTTTCAAACCTGCGCATAAAAGAAGGATCCGCCCCGCGGAAGGAATAGATCGCCTGGTCATCATCTCCTACCACGAAGAGATTTTTGTGATGCGCACACAAAAGTGTCACGATCTCATACTGCACGGGATTGATATCCTGAAATTCATCGATCTGAACATAGGAAAAGCGTTTTTGCCAGAATTCCAGGATCTCCCGGTGCTCCGTCAACACTTTTTTGCAGCAGATCAGGATATCGTCAAAATCCAGTTTTCTTTCAGCCTTGCAAGCCGTCTGATAGGCATGGAATATTTGAGTAAAAGAAGGATCTGCGCCTTCTTTTACTTTCCCTGTATTCTTATAATATGATATGTCCGACAAGCACTCCTGCCATGCGTCAGCTAAGCTGACATCTGACAGGCCCTGAATGATCTTCTTTTGTTCGTATGGAGATAGAAAAGTAAAACCCTGATAATAACCTGATGTTCTTATGATCTGATAGAAAACAGAATGGAAAGTTCCGAATACGGCTCTTCCCGCTTGCGGGCAGATCATGAAGGCCCGCTGTTTCATTTCCGCCGCAGCGCTTCTGGTAAAAGTAATGGTCAGAATGCTTTCCGGCGGTATGCCCTGCTCAAGGATCAGATGCCTCAGCCTTGATGTGATGACAAAGGTCTTTCCGGATCCCGGTCCCGCCAGGACCAGCATCTGACCACCGGGAAAGGTGATCGCCCGCTGCTGCTCCTTTGAAGGGCGGCGGCCGGCGGGCGACGCAGCGCCCGGCGGCGCGGCTGTATGTAGTTGATCGTTCATGTATTGTATTCCTCCAGCACTGTTTCTCGTCTGTCTATGTACTTAGTTACTCAGCCCTGCAGTTTCGCGATCGCTGCCTCAATTCTTGCGATGCTCTCTTCCTTGCCAAGAAGCGCCATCAGCTCCGTGGCCCCGCCGGGGGTCATCTGTTTGCCGGAGACGGCAGTACGGATCGGCCACATCACAAAGCCGTTTTTGTACTCTTTTTCCGTGGCAAAAGCAAGGAGACGCTCGTACAGCGCATCGTTGGAGTAGTCCTCCTGCTCTTTCAGGATCGGGAGAACTTCATGCAAAACCGTCAGCGATGTCTCTGCCGTGGTCTTCATCTTTTTATGGGTGTACATTGCATTATCATATTCCGGCACTTCCTTCAGAAAATCGATCAGATCCGGGATATCCGGGAAGATCTCTATTCTGGTCTGCACCATTTTGGCAATGGTCACAAAATCCATCTCGCGTCCCACCGTCTCTTTGATGATGGGCAGCGCCTGCTCATAGAATGCATCAAAATCCATAGCTTTGATATACTCGCCATTCATCCACTTGAGCTTCACCATATCAAACACAGCCGGAGACTTGTTGATATGACGGTAATCAAACTTTTTGATAAGCTCGTCGAGGGACATTATCTCCTCATTGTCCTCCGGACTCCATCCGAGCAGAGCGACAAAGTTTACTATA
>JAEEKC010000197.1 GCA_016282215.1 Lachnospiraceae bacterium | reverse complement strand
GAGAATTAAGCTGACATAACAGCGTTATGAACAGCCGACAGAACCTAAGTACAGAATCCTTACTCTGCCAGTCTACGGTGAGATGTTTTTTAAACCGCGTGGGCGCGAGTTCTTTCATTCTGCGCTTGACAAAGCTCTGCGGCAGGGTTACGAAATGATAGAAACAGATCTCTATCTCACAATAGCCCTTTGCGCAATACTGCTTCAGGTCGCGCATCACGGTGAGATACACATATCGCTCATCCGTCGAGCTGGTCGTTTTCCAATTCATCCTCATCATAATCATCATCATTTATGAAGTCGTACAACTTTTCCAAAGGCTGAGAAAAACTGACGTCTTCGGTTCTATAATTGTCAGATTTATATACACAGAGTACAACGATTTCCTTTCTGTGGAAAACATCGCGGAAGATGTCCTTGAAGGCTGTTGCCAGCTCGTTGCTCTGGCGAATAGAGAAGTTGTCGAGTCTTTCCGTGCCGAGAGCGATATCACCGGTCGGCAGTTCCATATAGCAGTCGGCCGACAGATTGAATTGCGGCTTCTTGGGGAAGCCCTTCGGTTTTTTCTTGAATACCGGAAACATAGGACTACCCTGCGCAAAACCCTGCATCAGCGGATACATTCCCTCGGAGATCCTGCAGTCCTGCTTATACACCTTATCATCGCCGTCACACAATTCGAGCGTGTGGCACTTGAAGCCGTACGCAGGTATCGTCAATATACCATGCGTACACGAGTTGTTCCCGTATTTACGTTTCAGATTGACTTGTACCATACGCCCTATACATTATATATTAGAAAGTAAAGAGATGGCCATCGTACAGGTTCATCGCCTCATGGCGGATTTCCTTGGCCATCTGAGAGTTTGCCTTATATGACAAGGCTTTTGAAACATTCGTTGCACCATACTTCTGTACGAGCGCTTTCCTATCTCTGGGGTTAATGACTATTTTTTCCATACCTACAAAAAACTTTGTTGTTCTGGCAGCAAAGATATGACGTTTTTTCAGAATGACAATAAGAAAAAAGGACTGTTTTTCAACAGTCCAGTATAAATCCAGTGATAGTCCAGTTTTAGTCTATTTTACCTGTCTTTTTTTATCTGGGCGCACCAGTTTTTATATTCTTTTGTGTATAATTCCTCTTCCTTAAGCAAATTCCAAAGCGTTCTCAACTTCCCATGGTAGATGCCGACATCGATGTTCTTTTTCACCAACTCAATGATTTCACCATTGGTCTTCATTAACCGGGCTGAGTCTAAGAACCGCTTTGCCGTTATCTCATCTTTGAAATACAAAGACAGTCTCAACAGCAGGCTTTCTTCTTTGTTAGAAGCTGCAGTGGAAGCAACTTGATACTCTTCGTATTCCTGCAAAACGGCTGCTATCGTGAGTATCCGGATCCAATTGTCGGTATTGCAACTCTCTTCGTTTTTCTCAAAATACCCTAATTTATCGCAGAACAATTGAACGATGACATCTTCATCTTCTCTGAGATGGGTGTATCTGTTCACCCACGGACCAAGTTCCGGATCTTTCTCCATTTTTGCTATCAGACTATCGCGCGAGTCTTCAAAGTCGCGCTTCCAGGGCTTTATGAGGTTCTTCCCCTTTTCACTTTGACGGAACGATGTTAGCAATGGTCCGAATTTTACGAGTTCTACAGTCATATCAAAATTATTGAAGATATCTTGATAGTTATTCAGGAGGTTCAGGATATTCACGATTTGATCAACCAGTTCCTCATTGTTTGTCACCGACTCCCTATAACCATCGTATGCATAGGCGTATGCGCGATCTTTATTCAATGTAAAATCATGGACGTCACGGTTGATGGATTTCAACTCGCCAGCATGGCGACTTTTCTTTACGACTCCATCAGCAATTTCCCATAATGGCCTTTGTTTGAGACATTTCATTAGATGTTTTTCTATACGTTCAAGGACTTTGGATATCAAATCCATCTCCTGACGACAATCCAAATTCCAGAATCTCAGATCAAAAAGGTTGTGTAACAACGAACAGGTATTCGGATGATTACCTACTCTTATCCCCGTCAGGAAATAAAAGAGGTCGTCCAATACATACAAGTTGGCTTCGAGTATATCGATGTAGGCCTGAAACAGCCTCGAAGGATATACGTACTTATCCATTAGTCGACAGGCATTCTCTGTTTTCTTGACATGCTCTAACAAGACATCCCATTCCACGGTTTGCTTCCAAAATTCATTAGCAAACAAATCGTTCTTGTTAATTTTGGCATAATCCCATATTTTCCACTGAGGCTCAGCCACTTCGTTTCTTTTTATTCCCATAGCAACCTTTCTCCTTTCTTCGAACTATTACGGTTGCAAATATACGCAATTTTTTCGGTAATTATTTGCTACGCGGAAAAAAGTTCTTAACTTCGCTGAAAAAAATACTTAACACGGCAGAAAAAAACAGTTAACCGCCCAGGAAAAAACTTTTAACAAGATGGAAAAATTCACTTAACTAAAAAATTAAATACTCTTAACAAGAAATCTGGAAACACTTAACAACTAATATTTTTTCACTTAACAAGAAATCTGTTCGCGGCAAATATTTTCCTTAACGGTTATTAAGGCAGAGCAGCGCGAAAAATTAGGAATTTTTCTCGGAAAAGGATAAAAAAATAACTTTCTAGGGAACATCCGATAAGTTTCTGATTCTATCACAAAGAAAAACCAGTTATAATGAAAGCGTCGTTGTTATATGAAAAGGCCCTCTCGCTTCTCAGCGGGAGGGCCTTTTCATATAACCATTTATCTGCTTTTGCTTTTATTGTGCGTCTGGTTCTC
>JAEEKC010000196.1 GCA_016282215.1 Lachnospiraceae bacterium | reverse complement strand
TCACCAGCATTTTTTTGGCCATGGCAGTGGGGCTGGCGACGGGGATGGGCTATGTAGGCATCGCGATCCTGTTTACGGTGGTGCTGTCTGCCATTAGTCTGCTGCTGCAGCAGAGCCGTTTCGGGCAGACGGCAGAGGGGATGCGGCTACTTCGGATCACGGTTCCGGAAAGCCTGGATTTTGAGGGGAAATTTGAGGATGTTTTTGCAAAATATCTGCAGACCTGCGAATTCGATGAGGTCAGGACAACCAATATGGGAAGTCTGTACAGGATCTCCCTCAGGGTCGTTTTGAAGCAGGGGGCATCGGTGAAAGAAATGCTCGATGAACTCAGGATGCGAAACGGCAATCTGGATATCAGCCTCGGCAGGATGACAGATGGGGTGGATGTGCTGTAACCGGCAGGTGGGAACCAGAAATGTGTAAAAAACGGTTTAGAGTCCGGTATGAAAATTACAAGCCGGAAAACACGGAAACAATTGGCAGTGTGAAGTCCGATATGAAAAGTCAGAACCAATAAACTACGAATTAATTAAGCGAGGTGCGGAAGATGAAGAAAAAGAATATACAGATATTACTGGCAACCATGATCACGGCGGCGATGCTAACGGCCTGCGGGCAGCAGGGAGCAACCGGCGGCGCAAGTCTGGCGGGAGTGAGCGCTTTGGCCGAAACAGAAAGTCAGGATGGAACATCCGGGGATGAAAACGCCGGGCAAAGCGAAAATAGGACAGAAGATAAAAACAGCGGACACATCGGAAATTCGGATGATACCGGCAAAAATGAAAGCAGCGCTGTCACGACATCTTATGACAGCGGTATCGACCCTGACGATGTTTTTACCGATCGGGATTTAGAGCAGTCTCCCGATCTGAGCGATGCAGCCACTCTGGTACTGACGGATGGGGAAGACATCAATATCAGCAGCGAAGGCATTTATGTCATCAGCGGATCGGCAAAGGACGCCACCATCTTCGTGGACGCTGCGGATGATGACAAAGTTCAGATCGTGCTGGATCACGCTGCCATCATCAACCGGTCGGCGCCATGCATTTATGTAAAAAATGCAGACAAGGTTTTTGTGACCACGGCGGAGGGAGACAGTTCACTGACGGTAACGCAGGCTTTTGAAAATGATGGGGATACCGGCGCTGATGCGGTCATTTTTTCCAAAGACGATCTGGTTATAAACGGCATGGGTTCACTGCAGATATCCTCTTCGGAAAACGGTGTCAGAAGTCAGGATGATCTGAAGATCACGGGGAGTACGATTACGATCAGCGCCGCGGGAAGTGCTCTGAAAGCCCACGATATGATCGCCGTTGCTGACGGCACGGTGCAGATCACGCAGTGCAATGACGGACTGCATGCCGAATACGATGAGGACGATTCCAAGGGGTGTATTTTTATCGCCGGTGGAAAGATGACAATAAATGCGGCGGATGATGCCATTCATGCAACAACGGTCGTAAGGATAGACGGCGGGCAGTTGAATCTGACGGGAAAAGAAGGACTGGAAGGAACCTATATTCAGATCAACGACGGAACCATAGACATCAGTGCATCCGATGACGGGATCAATGCGACAGCCAAGTCCTCTGCCTACACGCCGCGTTATGAGCAAAACGGCGGTACCGTAAAGGTGACGATGGGAGCCGGTGATACGGATGGGGTGGACTCTAACGGTGACATTATCATAAACGGCGGCACCATCGATATCACGGGACAGTCAACTTTCGATTATGATGGGACGGCAACATATAACGGCGGGACCATCATAGAAAACGGAAAGCAGACCGACACCATAACAAACCAGGATATCGGAGGACACGGTGGCATGGGACACGGCCGGGGTTTTACGGGGCAGGACGGCAATACCGGAAACGGTGATGGTTTTTCGGGACCGGATGGCAATACCGGAAACAATCAGGGTTTTGTGGGGCCGGACGGTAGTATCGGAAACAGTGAGGATTCAGCGGGAACGGATGGCAAAACCGGAAACAATCAGGGTTTTGTGGGTCCGGACGGTAATGTCGGAAACGGTCAGGGGTTTATGGGTCCGGACGGCGTGAGACCGGAGCGCCCCGGGATGAAAGGACACGGAAGAAACCAGAGCCGGGCCGGTGGCACCACAGAAGATTCGGGATTGGACTGGCCGCCGTCCGAGACGCAGCAGCAGGATGTCGGAAATAGTATATAGATTTGCCATGAAAAATCGAAGCGTAAAACGACTGATCAGGTAAGGTACGATATGAGAAAACGGAGCGATATAATACTCACTAATTAAGGTAGTGTAAAGTTCGATATGAAAAACCGAAGCCGATAAACTACTAATCAATTTGGAGGCGATGCAGATGGAAGCAAAACAAATAGCACTGATACCGGCTTATGAACCGGGAGAAATCATGATCGATCTGATCCATCAGCTGACATGCGCAGGCCTTGAGGTGATCGTTGTCGATGACGGTTCGGGCAGTGGTTTTGAGGACATTTTTATCCGGGCAGGCCGGCAGGCAAAAATCCTCAGACATGAGAACAATCGCGGCAAGGGCGCGGCCATCAAAACGGGTCTTCGGTACATCGCGGACACCTGTCCTGAGCCTTATGCAGTCATTACGGTGGATGCAGACGGGCAGCACAGACCGGAGGATGTACAAAAGGTGCTGCAGGCGGTAGATGAAAACAAAAATGCGCTGATCCTGGGCAGCCGGCATTTTACCGGAAAGGTGCCGGCAAGAAGCAGGTTTGGCAATACTGTCACCAGGTATGTCTGCCGTTTTTTGGGAGGATTGCACATTTATGATACCCAGACGGGCCTGCGTGCATTTTCCCACCGTCTGGTTCCGGCGCTGATGACGATCGAGGGTGACAGGTACGAGTATGAAATGAATATGCTGATGGCATTTCAAAAAGAAAAACGTCCAATGATCGAGGTGGAGATTGAAACGGTTTATCTGGATGATAATTCTTCCTCCCATTTTCATACGGTCAGGGATTCTTTCAGGATCTATAAAGAGATCCTGAAGTTCTCTGCCGCATCGATTGCGGGTTTTTTGATCGATTATATTCTGTTTTGCGGTTTGCTTGCTGCGACAGGGAATCTGGCATTGTCTAATATAGGCGCCAGGCTGGTATCTGCCGGTGTCAATTATACGCTCAACAGAAAACTGGTGTTTGACAGTCATGGTTCCGTCTTACGCAGCGGTGTGCAATACGCATTGCTGGCTGTCTTTATCCTGATGGGAAACACGGTTTTTCTCAGGGGATTGACAGAGTACGGCGTAAACGGTTATATGGCCAAGATCATGACGGAACTTGTTTTTTTCCTGTTCAGCTGGTCTGTGCAGCATAATGTAATCTTTGGAAAGGAGGCGCAGGTAGTGTAAAGGCAGGTATGCACATACCGGGAAAAACACTACCGATCAATATGAAAAAGCATAAACGGGATATCTTATATATTGTTGGACTGGTGGGTTTTACGGCTTATCTGGCGCTGGACACGTTTTTGATTCCGGGCGTTTATAAGTCTGATGTCACGGAAATGAATCTGTCGGCTTTTGAGGCTGCTGCAAAGCAGGTGCAGTCAGAAGAGAGCGGATCGGAGGATGCAAATGCGAAAGCCGCGATGACAGGCGAAGAGGCAGATGTGAAGACGTCGGCAGCTGCAGATCAGAGTGGTGAGAAGACGGCGGCAAATGAAGATCAGACCGCGGGACAAACACCGTCGCCTGCCCACAAAAAAAGACCCGGCAGCGGAAACAGGCAAAGACAAAAGGAGGGGGAAGCAGGTTCAAGCGAAAGCGTTACAACGAAGCAGTCATCGGTGTCTGATTCCTATCAGGATGAAAACATGGCTATTACGCTGACGGAGTATACCACCAATGATACCAAAGTCTATGTGGCTGATGTGAAACTTTCGAGCGCACAGTATCTGAAGACGGCTTTTGCACAGGATACCTACGGGAAAAATGTGACGGATGAAACTTCGGCTATTGCTGAGGAGCATAACGCCATCCTGGCGGTTAACGGGGATTACTACGGCGCCAGAAATACAGGCTATGTAATCCGTAATGGCATCGTCTACCGTGACGAACCAAGCGATGCGGATCTGCTATGTATCTACGCGGATGGCAGCATGAAGATCACAGACCAGAGCAGTGTCAGTGCATCGCAGTTGGCAGAGGACGGGGTATGGCAGGCCTTTTCTTTCGGACCCGCTCTTTTGACTGACGCACAGATCGCAGTGACGCAGGATGAGGAGACCGGAAAAGCCATGGCCAGCAATCCGCGGACGGCCATCGGGATCATAGATGATCTGCATTATCTGTTTGTGGTGTCTGACGGAAGAACGGATGAGAGTGCGGGACTATCGTTGTATGAACTTGCGGATTTTATGAAACAACTGGGAGTCAAAACTGCATACAATCTGGACGGCGGCGGTTCGTCCACCATGGTTTTTCAAGGCAGGGTCATCAATCAGCCTACCACAACAGGGAATTCCATTAAGGAGAGGAAGGTGAGTGATATTGTTTACATCGGATAAGTTCAGAAAACAGATTGGATTTATGTTTGGCTTTACGATTTTTTGCATCGTTTTTGGGGCTGTATATGAACGTTTCAGCCATGAAGTCTATTCCTATTATATGATCTATGCTTTTGTAATTCCGCTGATCGGCAGCGTGCTCCCCATGCTGGCCGTTGGAATGAAAGAATCTAAGAGGCTTCAGCCGGGTACCTTGAAACTATGGAACTTAGGGATCGTGACGCTGACGGTAGGATCACTTGCAAAGGGGGCGCTGGATATCTTTGGAACTTCAAGTCCCCTGCTGATAGTCTATCCTGTTTGCGGAGCGCTGCTATGCTTCCCCGGAATATGGCCCATTGGGACGGAGTTAGTGGGGCGTTTTTTGAAAAAGGACAGTCACGGGAGGGGCTATTGAAACGGCCGTACAAATGTGTTAAATTAATTCTTGCAGAGAGGTAATGTTTCGGCTAAAATGTACTGAAAGGGAATAATAGCCGAAAGGAGACGCGCCATGAGATACATTACAAGAAACCTTGAAAGAGTGGTTTTGGAAGCGACAAAGGAGTACCCGGTTGTTCTGGTAACCGGGCCGAGGCAGGTGGGAAAAACTACCATGTTACAAAAAATGATGGAAGGAACGCAGAGAAACTATGTAACATTGGATGATCTGAATGAGAGAAGCATGGCCCAAAATGATCCGGAATTATTTTTACAGATCCATAAGCCGCCGATTTTGATTGACGAAGTTCAATATGCGCCGGAGTTATTCACATATATCAAAATACACGTGGATAAGAAGCATAATCCGGGTGATTTCTGGCTTACCGGATCGCAGGTATTCAGGTTGATGAAAGGTGTTGGGGAATCACTGGCGGGAAGGGTCGCGGTGTTGTCTCTGACTTCGTTATCGCAGGGAGAAATTGACGGAAACCGTGTGGAGCCGTTTGTGCCGGATATGGATAAACTTGCCGAAAGAGGTAAAGGACGTACCGGGGCAGATACGATGGAGATTTTTAACAGGATTTTCAAGGGGTCCATGCCTGCCATTATCAGTGGCCTGAGCAGTAACAGCCAGATTTTTTACAGCAGTTATTTGAGTACCTATATTGAAAGAGATGTCCGGCAGCTTTCTGATGCGATCGACACATTGAAATATATGCATTTTATGACTGCAGTCGCTGCAAGGGCCGGACAAATGCTGAATGTTGCCGAAATAGCAAGGGATGCGGATATTAACCAGAAGCAGGCAAAAGAATGGCTTGCAATACTGGAAACACTGGGCTTGATATTCTATCTGCATCCGTATTCTAACAATATGTTAAAGAGACTGGTAAAGACTCCGAAGCTGTATTTTTATGATACCGGTCTGATCTGCTATCTGACAAAATGGAGTAGTCCTGAGACATTGGAAAGCGGTGCTATGAATGGCGCAATTCTGGAAAACTATGTTGTGTCAGAGATTGCCAAGACATATCACGGAAACGGCAGAGAACCGTTCATGTATTATTATCGTGATAAGGATGCAAAAGAGATCGATATAGTGTTGGAGCATGATGGGGTTCTGAATCCGATAGAGATTAAGAAAACATCGAACCCCGGTACTGAGCTGATAAGGGTGTTTAGCCTTCTCGATCGTGCTGGCACACCCCGGTCAAAGGGGGCAGTCATTTGCATGAAACCCGGGCTTTCGGCTATCGACAGGGATAATTATATTGTTCCTGTTTGGATGATCTGAGGTTGTCAACGGGGACGGTTCTTTTTGACAACCATATTCAACCAACAGGTTCCTGACATTGCCGATTTCATGTGCTAACTTTTTTGTCTGCCGCAGCAAAACCGGGCGAGAAAGGGCGCCGGCAGAGGACACGGCAGGAGCAGG
>JAEEKC010000195.1 GCA_016282215.1 Lachnospiraceae bacterium | reverse complement strand
GATGTTTAGGAAACGCGGCCTCAGTAAGAAAGTGAAGGTCAAATGAGATAATACGGAGCGATGTACGACTGATCGATCAGGCAGTAGAAAGAACGAAGTGTTTATTCGGTGTGATGGAGTACGAATAAATTAAGGAGCAACATGGAAATTCAAAAAATCTACATGGATATGGATGGCGTTTTGGCGGATTTTGATGACGGGATCAGGAGGCTGTGCTTTATGGAGCCACAGCCCCAGAACGCCATCCAGTCACAGGAATACGAGGATGAGATGTGGGACCGCATCCGAAAGGTAGGGCATTTTTACGGGAAACTCCAGCCTATGCCGGGCGCAGTAGACATGTTTCATAAGCTCTATGAAAAATACGGCGATAAAGTGGAGATTCTGACAGGGATCCCCCGGCCGGAGCGCGGGATCATTGATGCGGCTTCCGACAAACGGAAGTGGGTGGCGGACCTGCTTTCCGCACAGGTTGTGGTCCATACGGTACGCCGGAAGGATAAAAAGAACTACTGCAAGGGCAAGTCCTGTGTGCTGATCGACGATTATGACAAAAATACCAAAGAGTGGGATGCCTTGGGCGGCAGTGTGATCCTGTACACCGATCCGGAAAAAGCCCTGCGGGAAGTGGCGGCCATCGAAGCCCTTGAGTAAGGCAGGCAGATCGCACGCATCAGGCATCGGATCATAAGTGATCGTGAGTACGAAGATGTCGGTTGTACAGCCGGGCTGTGAATTGTATACAGACAGAGAAAAAAAGGGGATTTTGCTACCAAATCCCTTTTTTTTATGCTATACTATGAAGATAGGGTCACAAAGTGCAAGCCAGGGTATGCTTGCACAAACGAGGGCTTGACCTTGGGACCCGCAAAACATGAGCAAGTAGCGGATTACGTAGTAAATCCGCGGATTGCGAATGTTTTTAGAATTGCGGGAATGGCTGGCGGCCATGTAGCAATTCGTATCATCATTGGGGATAATCATTTTGTATGTATAACGGGAAATGACGAGGGTAGTGAGCAGGTATGGACTATAATCAGTTCAAGCGGGCCGAACAGAATATGCAGTACTTTATGGCCATGCGTCCGGTTTTTAATAAAAAAGCACTGTTTTCGGACATGACGGGAGATTACGTGATCCCGCCTGATCCGGCGCCCTATTCAAGGGCGAAGATCCGCTTTCGGACGGCCAAGAACAATGTGGACTTTGTTTTTTTGAACCACAATGCCCACAAACATATGATGAACCGGGTGGAGCGGGATACGACCTTTGACTATTATGAGATCGAAGTGCCGCTTGAGGACATCAAATTCGAGTATTATTTCGAGATCATGATCGGCAAGATTGTCTGTTATTATGATCTTCGCGGCGTGGTCAAAGAAACCTCGGAGTATTATTTTTTCACGCTGGTGCCGGGGCTTTCCTATCCGAAATGGGCCATGGGTGCGGTCATGTACCAGATCTACGTGGACCGGTTCTGCAACGGGGATCCGTCCAATGATGTGCTCGACCATGAGTATAACTATATCGGCGAGCATGTAAACAGGGTGACGGACTGGTATAAATATCCTGCCATGATGGGTGTGCGGGAGTTTTACGGCGGCGATCTGCAGGGCGTTCTGGATAAGATGGATTATCTGCAGGATTTAGGCGTGGATGTGATCTATTTCAATCCTCTCTTTGTATCGCCCTCCAATCACAAATATGATATTCAGGATTACGATTATATCGATCCCCATATCGGGCGCATCGTTTCCGATGAGGGAGAGCTGCTCCCGGAGGGAGAGCATGAAAACCGCAAGGCAAGCCGCTATATCAATCGTGTGGCAAACAAGGCAAACTTAGAGGCGTCGAATCAGCTCTTTGCTGAGCTGGTGGAAGAGGCTCACAGACGCGGCATCCGTGTGATTCTTGACGGTGTGTTCAACCACTGCGGTTCGTTTAATAAGTGGATGGACAGGGAACGGGTATATGAGGATTTTGAAGGCTATCCGAAGGGAGCCTATATTTCCGAGGACAGTCCTTACAGAGATTATTTTGAGTTTTACCAAAAGGATAAATGGCCCTATAACCCGTCTTATGACGGCTGGTGGGGACATGACACGCTGCCAAAACTGAACTATGAGGGCAGCGAAGATCTGTATAACTACGTACTTCAGATCGGGAAAAAATGGGTGTCTCCGCCTTATAATTGCGATGGCTGGCGTCTTGACGTGGCAGCGGACTTAGGGCACAGCCCGGAGATGAATCATAAGTTCTGGAAGGATTTCAGGAATGCGGTTCGCGAGGCAAATCCTGATGCCATCGTCCTGGCCGAGCATTACGGCTCGCCCAAGGAATGGATCGAGAACGGTGAATGGGATACGGTCATGAACTATGATGCGTTCATGGAGCCCGTGACCTGGTTTTTGACCGGCATGCAGAAACACAGTGATGACTACCGCGAAGACCTTTTGGGCAATGCGGAGAGTTTCTGGGGGGCCATGGTCCATCACGGTGCCGCTTTTACCGGGGCCTCAAGCCTGATCGCCATGAACGAGCTTTCCAACCATGACCACTCCAGATTTTTGACACGTACGAATAAAAAGGTCGGACGTGTGGGGACCCTCGGCAGCGAGGCAGCCGGCTGGGATATCAACAAAGCCGTTATGCGAGAGGCTGTCATGATCCAGATGACCTGGCCCGGCGCGCCCACCATTTACTATGGCGATGAAGCCGGTGTCTGCGGCTTTACGGATCCCGACAACAGAAGGACCTACCCCTGGGGACGGGAAGATCATGAGATGATCGATTTTCACAAGGCTATGGTCCGGATCCATAAGGAAAATGCGGAACTGATGACCGGCTCCATGAAAAAGGAACTGGCGGATTACAACGTCATTTCCTATTCGCGGTTCAACCGCAAGGAAGGCAGCCTGATCGTCATCAACAATAACAATCGCGAGATCGACCTCGAAGTGTCCGTCTGGGATATGGGCGTAGCCCGTGAAGCTATGATGAAGCGCCTGATGCTCACCGACTGCGACGGCTTTACGGACGAACCCGCCGAAGTGGAAGTCCATGCCGGTAAAGTAAAACTGACCATGAAGGCGACATCGGGGATACTGCTCAAATATAAATCGGACGACTATTCTTTTGGAATACGGGAGATTTAAACACTATCGTAATGTATAAAAATAAATTCAGGAGGTTACCACTATGAAACGAATCGGAATGTTGACCAGCGGCGGCGATTGCCAGGCTCTGAATGCAGCAATGAGGGGCGTGGTAAAGAGCATCACAAATGCGGAAAAAAACGTAGAGATCTACGGTTTCCTGGAAGGCTACAAAGGCCTGATCTACGGCAACTTCACCATGTTGACGGGCAAAGACTTTTCGGGTATCCTTACCAAGGGCGGAACGATCCTCGGCTCTTCGAGAACGCCTTTTAAGACCATCCGTGAGCCGGGTGAGGATGGCATCGACAAAGTCGAAGCCATGAAACAGAACTATTATAAACTCAAACTCGACTGTCTTGTGATCCTCGGCGGCAACGGAACCCATAAGACCGCAAACCTCCTTCGTGAGGAAGGACTGAACGTGGTAACGCTTCCCAAGACAATTGACAACGACCTTTGGGGAACGGATATGACCTTCGGATTCCAGTCGGCAGTGGATATCGCAACAGAAGCCATCGACCGCATCCATACCACAGCGGATTCCCACGGACGTGTCTTCATCGTCGAGGTAATGGGACATAAGGTTGGCTGGCTGACCTTGAATGCGGGCATGGCATCCGGCGCGGATATCATCCTGATCCCCGAGATCCCGTATGATATCGACAAGATCATTGAAAAGATTCATGAGCGGACCGCACGCGGCAGCAAATTCACGATCCTGGCCGTAGCAGAAGGCGCTATTTCCAAGAAGGATGCAAAACTGACCAAAAAGGAACTGAAGAAAAAGATGGAGAACTATACCTATCCGTCTGTTTCCTATGAGATTGCCGATCAGATCCGCGAAAAAGCAGGCTGCGATGTGCGCGTGACCGTTCCCGGCCATACACAGCGCGGCGGCAGTCCATGTCCTTATGACCGCGTTTTTGCATCCCGTCTCGGTTCAGAGGCAGGCAAGCTGATCCTGAAGGGTGAGTACGGTTTCATGGTTGGTATCAAGAACCGTGAGATCATCAAGGTGCCTTTGGAGGAAGTGGCAGGTAAGTTAAAGAGCGTATCCGCGGATGCGACCATCGTAAAAGAAGCGAAGATGCTCGGCATTTCATTTGGTGATTAAGGATGTCCTATCAGGCGTTATATCGTAAATTTCGTCCCGGCACTTTTGATGAAGTAAAGGGGCAGGATGCGATCGTAGAAACACTCAGAAACCAGTTAAAAAACGAACGCGTAGGTCATGCCTATCTGTTCTGCGGTACCCGGGGAACCGGCAAGACCACAATAGCCAAGATCATGGCAAAGGCCGTGAACTGTGAAAATATGCAGGATGGCGACCCTTGCGGTGAGTGCCGTATGTGCAAGGCCATTGCGGCCGGTGCGTCCATGAATGTGATCGAGATGGATGCGGCATCCCACAGAGGCGTGGAGGATATCCGGCAGATCGTAGAAGAGATCAGTTACACGCCGGCAGAGGGGAATTACAGAGTCTACATCATTGATGAGGTGCATATGCTGACCAACGAAGCATTCAATGCCCTTTTAAAGACCCTGGAGGAACCGCCTTCCTATGTGATCTTTATCCTGGCGACAACGGAGGCGAACAAGATCCCCATAACGGTTTTGTCCCGCTGCCAGAGATATGATTTTAAACGTATTTATATCGATACCATCACAGACCGCCTGAAGGAACTGATGGAACGGGAAGGCATTGAGGCGGAGGAAAAAGCACTGCGTTATGTGGCGCGCATGGGAGACGGTTCCATGCGTGATGCGCTTTCCCTGCTCGAGCAGTGTATCGCCTTCAATTTCGGGCAGACGCTGACCTACGATGCGGCCCTGGAGGTGCTCGGCGCAGTTGATCAGCAGATCTTCACAAGGATGATCCGCTGTTTTGTGGAAAAAGACGTGGCGGGAGCGCTGATGGTACTGCATGAAGTGGTCATGCAGGGCCGCGAGCTGACACAGTTTGTCGCAGATCTGATCATGCATTTCAGGTCACTTTTGCTGCTGCGCTGCTCTGATAATATCGAGGACGTGCTGGATGTGTCTTCTGAAAATCTCATCGCCATGAAAGAAGAGGCGCAGCTCATCGATGAAGCCGATCTGATGCGCAATATCCGCATTTTTTCCGAGCTGCAGGGGCAGATCCGTTATGCGACCATGAAACGGGTGCTGATCGAAGTAGCGATCATACGCGTCTGCAGGCCGCAGATGGAAACAAAGAGCGACGCCCTGCTTCCCAGACTCCGTGCCCTTGAAGAAAAACTTGAAAGCGGGCAGTTTGTGGCAGCGGCCATGGCAGCCGGCACTGTGCCGGGCACAGATGCTGTATCAGGCAGCGCTCCGGGAGCCGTCGCGGGAATGACCGCAGCGGAAAAAGAAAGAGCAGATCAGGAGCTGGCGCGGGCCCTTCCCGAGGATATCAAAATGGTGGTATCGAGATGGGGAGAGATCAGAACCCGTGCACAGGCGCCGCTGAAGAATTATCTGCAGCATGCGACGCTCTCCGTGGAAGAGGATAAACTGGTGATCGTTGTACCGGACGGAGAGATATCGGATTATTTTATTTCGCAGGAAGACCGAGAAAGAGAAAAAAGCAGGACGGCAGAAGTGGAAAAACTGATCGCCGACCGGATCGGCAAACAGGTATCAGTCGTGATCCGTGTCAGATCTGCCGGCAGCGGCAATGGCAGGGGCGCTGATCCCTGGCCGGATCTTGAGAAGATTCTGAATGCCGAAGTGATCGTCGAAGGAGAAGACTCATCACCGCTGGACTGAAAACTATTTATTGATTTATAGCAGTGTAAAGTCCGATATGAAATATTATATCGATAATCTACAAATATATTAGGGAGGACACACCATGGGAAAGCGTGGCGGATTTCCGGCAGGCAGTATGCCGGGCAACATGAGCAATATGCTCAAACAGGCACAACGGATGCAGAAGCAGATGGAGGAGAAGCAGAAAGAGCTCGAAGAGCAGGAATTCTCTGCTTCGGCCGGAGGCGGCGCCGTTGAGATCACCGTAAAAGGCAGCAAGACACTGACTGCCGTCAAGATCGACCCGGATGCGGTAGATCCGGAAGATGTAGAGACACTTCAGGATCTGGTCATGGCTGCAGCCAACGAAGCACTCGGAAAAGCGCAGGAAGCAAATGACCAGCTGATGGGAAGCATTTCAAGCGGGCTGAGCCTGCCCTTCTGATAGGAGAGATACATGGAACTGTACAGCGGCATGATGAGTAAACTGATCGAAGAGTTTGCATCATTGCCGGGCATCGGCCAAAAAACAGCCCAGAGACTGGCTTTTTATATCGTCAACCAGCCAAAGGAACAGGTCAAGATTTTTGCGGATACCATGATCGAGGCGAGGGAAAAGATCTGTTATTGCAGGGAATGCTTTACCATGACGGATCGCGAGATCTGTCCGATCTGTGCCAATACCAGGAGAGATCATTCCACGATCATGGTGGTGGAGACCACCAGAGATCAGGCCGCATACGAAAAGACCGGTAAATATGAGGGCGTTTATCATGTTCTCGGCGGCGCCATTTCACCCATGCTTGGCGTCGGCCCGGGCGATATCCGTTTAAAAGAACTGATCCAGAGACTGCAGGGAGATGTAAAGGAAGTCATCATCGCCACCAATTCCACATTGGAGGGGGAAACCACGGCAATGTACCTTGGAAAACTCATCAAACCCAGCGGCATCAAATGCACCAGGATCGCCAGCGGCGTACCGGTAGGAGGAGACCTCGAATACATCGATGAAGTAACATTGCTTCGTGCGTTGGATGGGAGGACAGAGCTGTAGATGATATCGAAGAGCTGCGCCGAAGGTGATGGTCCGGAAAAACCCGTATTATCATCAATTAATACATACAATATAAAAAAAGAGGAGAAACACTATGATCACAAAGAAAGCATTTGGCAGAACCATAGACAAGGCACCCATCACGCTCTATACCATAACCAACGCAAACGGCATGGAAGCCGGTGTGACCGATTTTGGAGCAATCCTGGTCAACCTTGTCGTTCCCAATGACAAGGGAGAAAAAGCGGATGTGGTACTCGGTTATGACAGGGCGAAGGATTATTTCGTAAACGGCAGCTGCTTCGGCGCAACCATCGGTCCTGTGGCAAACCGTACCGAAAATGCCACCTTCACGCTGGACGGAACCATTTATAATCTGACCGTAAATGATGGTGACAACAACCTGCATTCCGATACGGATAAGGGTCTTCACAAGGTAATGTGGAAGGCAGAGGTTAACGAAGCGGACAATGCGGTGACGTTTACCACGAGTTCACCTGACGGCTGGCTCGGTTTCCCCGGAAACCGCAATTTTTCCGTGACATATTCCCTGTCTGACGACAATGCGCTTTCCATTCATTATCAGGCAGATACCGATAAGACCACCGTCATTAATATGACCAATCATTCCTATTTCAACTTAAAGGGTGAAGGCTGCGAGCAGACCATCGAGGATGCCCTGGTATGGCTGAAAGCATCCAAATATACGCCGGTTGTCAAAGGTGCGATCCCCACGGGCGAGGAAGCGCCGGTCGCAGGCACGCCTTTTGATTTCACAACGGAAAAAGCTGTTTCGAAGGAAGTGGATGCAGACAGCGCACAGCTTGCTCTCGTTGGCGGTTATGACCACAATTTTGTGATCGACGATTATGAAAAAGGAAAACTGCAGAAGATCGCTTCGCTCCGCGACGAAAAGGCGGGAAGAAGCATGGAAGTCTACACCGACCTTCCCTGCGTACAGCTTTACACAGGCAACAACATGTTACCGGAACTGGGCAAAAATGATGCCCTCTATCTCAGGCGCGGCGGCATCTGTTTTGAAACCCAGTATGCACCGAACAGCGCGGCCGATTCCCGTTTCATTCAGCCTGTTGTAAAGGCAGGGGAAACCTATGAAACAACCACGATCTATAAGTTTGTGTAATGGATTTTTGTTAGAGTTTTATGAGAGAAAAATCATCAGAAGAGAAAATTGAAGAAAAACTACTGCACCACAAATTAAGAAAGGTTTATAAGTTTCTGCTGATCGTGCTTTTGATCGCCGCCGGAGTGTTTGCGGTATGGTACCAGCTTGAGAACCAGGTTTATACCAGATTTGAGCAAAGCACACGGATGGAGCGTGTCGGCAGCGGGCAGTCCAGATATCTTGATTACAACGGGGCACTGATCTGCTACAGCATGGACGGGATCATGGCCTATGACGCAAACGGAAACCAGCTTTGGAATCAGACCTATCAGATGCAGAATGCCTGTGTCGATGTGGCCGGTGATTATGTAGCAGTGGCGGATTATCAGGGAAACCGGATCTTTCTGTTGAACAAGCAGGGGCTTGTGACAACGATCGATACGAACATCCCGGTGCTTTCCGTAAAGGCATCCGCAGGCGGCGTGCTTATGGCGGCACTGCAGGATGAGGATACCGTATTCCTTAGGATGTACAAAAGTGACGGATCTCTGATCACCAATTACCGCACCACCATGCGCGGGTTCGGATATCCGATGACCTATGCAATCTCGCCGGACAACATCAAAGTCGGGATCTCCTTTATGAAGGCGGTCAGCGGAAAGGTCGGGACCGCGGTGGCTTTTTATAATTTCGGCGGTGTCGGACAAAATGAGACCGATAATCTGGTCAGTTCCTATGAGTGCGAAGACGAAGCGGTTCCGTATATCACTTTTTTAAATGACTCGGATGCGGTTTCGGTCGGGAGCAAAAAAGTGCGTGTCTTTTCGGGAAAACAGACGCCGAAACTGGAAAAAGAGTTCGAGCTTGACCGGGAGATCGATGCAGTGTTTTCCGGGGGAGAGCATTTTGCACTGGTGACGGATTCCGATGACGAACGGTATGATATCCGTATCTATGATAAGGGCGGAAACGAAAAGGTGGTTTGGCCCTGCGATTTTGAGTATACGGACATTACGCTGCTATCCGACCGGATGCTGATCTATAACCAGACGAGACTGGTCGTTGTCAGTTATAACGGTGTCGTGAAATTTGACGGAGAGCTGTCGGGCAGTATCCTGCATGTGATACCGACAGACCGCTATGCGGGCTTCTTTGTGGTCTATGAGGACAAGGCAGAGCGGATCCGCCTGCGGTGAGAAAAGAACTTTCGGGAGTCTTTTCAAGAGGGGTGAGTTGTGGTACTATTATAGGTTAAGGGGATAGTATTGGGATAAGATCGGGGAAAG
>JAEEKC010000194.1 GCA_016282215.1 Lachnospiraceae bacterium | reverse complement strand
TCTGTGTGTCTGATCCCAATATCATCAAGACCTTTTATAAACAGGTCCTTCTTTCGCGTATATGTCTCTTTCAGGCCGTCATAGTATTCCTGTTTAAACTTAAGTCCCGGTATAACCGCTTCCTGAAGGGGTGCAGCGGCACCAACAGTCAGAAAATCATGTACCTTTTTTATCCTGTCCGTGATCTCCGGCGGCGCTATCGTATAACCCAGTCTCCATCCTGTTATGGAATAAGTCTTTGAAAGCGATGAACAGCATATGGTCCTCTCTCTCATCCCCGGAAGGGTTGAGATATAGACATGCTCATACGGATCATAGACTATGTGCTCATATACCTCGTCCGTTATCACATATGTGTCATATTTTATGGCAAGATCTGCAATGACCTTTAACTCGCTTCGCGAAAAAACCTTGCCGCTCGGATTCGAAGGATTACAAAGGACAAGAGCCTTAACGTCTTTTCTGAATGCATCTTCCAACACATCCGGGTCAAATGTGAAATCAGGCGGATCAAGTGGAACATATACAGGATGCGCTCCGGATAGGATCGTATCCGCACCGTAGTTCTCGTAAAAAGGCGAAAAAACAATAACCTTATCTCCAGGATTTGCAACCGTCATCATGGCGGCCATCATGGCCTCCGTACTTCCGCAGGTAACAACTATCTCCGTATCCGGATCTATGTCGATCCCCATGAAATGGCTCTGCTTTTTTGACAGAGCTTCTCTGAAGTTTTGCGCTCCCCACGTTATGGAATACTGGTGACAGTCTTCCTTTGACACTTCTGCAAGTCTGTCCAGGATCTCTTTGGGCGGATCAAAATCCGGAAAGCCCTGTGACAGATTTACAGCACCGTACTTATTCGAAACTCTTGTCATTCTTCGTATGACCGAATCAGTAAATTCATCAGTTCTGAGAGATAATCTTTGCATTGATAGTCTCCGCTTCTTTTCTGATTTTGCTTTAGTATATCATCGCAGCTTGTTTTTCTTCAATCAAAAGAGCCGTCATATTGACGACTCTTTTGTGTCCGATATTCAATTTTTCAGGATCACTTGGCAAGTTCGGGAATGTCATTGATCCCGGATTGTAGCCTCTTTAGTGGTATAATGGGGTTAAAAAAATCCGTAGAAAGAGTGAAAGTCATGGGCGAATCTTCAAAGAATAACAGAGAACTGTATGAGAAAACGAATCCTGTGTTCAATACAGCAAAAATGACCTTGTTTCAACTGGCACAGCAAGGAAATCCTCATGCTGCCGGGATATCCGAAAGGATGGGGCTGACAGAAGACACGCAAAAAAGCCAGTCCTTCAGCATGGGGCCTGAGGAAGAGATGACCTTCCGTATGATCCTGGAAACACGATACCATATGATGGGCAGCCTGGCACACGATTCCGGATTCCGCGTACTCGTTGACCTGCCCTGTGGATATACCCCACGGGCCTTGGAAGCGGCAGAACAGGGCATATCATATATCGGATTGGATCTGCCACCTGTCATATCGGAGATTAGTGGCATTATTCTGTCAATGATCAGCAGTGAAAATAAAAACCTTGTCCGTTTCAGCCCCGTTGATGCAACAAACGGTGGATCGCTGGAAAAAGCGCTTGAAAACATAAAGGAGAACATCTGCATCAATACAGAGGGACTCCTGATGTATTTTAATGATGCGGAGATCCATTCCTTCCTGGAGAATATCAGAAAACTGCTGGATATCCATGGCGGATGCTGGATCACGGCAGATTTCGAGATCATATCGGAACATACACGGATCCGGAGTGCCATCCAACCCGGAGAATCCAGTCATGATACTTATAATGTTCTCAATGAGAAAGCTGACGTGAATGTCTCGATGAATGGTCTTATGGTCCGCTACGGGCATGAGAATGAGGACGTAGAAAAAGTAAAAGCCATCCTGTCAGAGCATGGCTTGAAAGCAGAACGGATCCGGATCGGAGACTACATCGCGGACACAAAAGCTTTTTCCTCCCTGACACCCGAACAAGGAAGTGCCGTCCTGAAGGCTGTGGAAGACGTTGCCTTTTGGAAGGTTGTTTCCACCGGATCGGCAGAAAACAGCACCGGCGCAGATCAACGCTTCACAATTCACAAAGAGCTTACAGACGGAGTGCTCGGCTTACGGCTGACCGGCCGCTTGGATTCACTGACCGCTCCACAGCTACTGGCGGAATATGAGGAGCAGCGTGCATCCGAAGTCATCAGAAAAGTACAGATCGACTGCCATTCTCTGGACTACGTTTCATCTGCCGGACTTCGCGTTCTGTTGATCATTCATAAAGCCTGCAAGGAAGGATTGGCGCTTAACGGCATGAACGAACTGATTATGGATATCCTGGAACAATCAGGTTTTGATCAGTTTTTCGTGTGTGACGCTTCTGAAACAGTTATGTGATCGTAATTGTTAAATAGTTAATCACGCATGATCATACAAAAAGTCATTTAATTAGGAAAAGAAATATGAGCACATTCATGATGCTCACTCTCATGATGGTTGCAATTTGCCTCACCGGTTGCATCAAGCCTTCCGGCGATCAAAGCTTCAACTGCTGCATCAGTGTTTCCGCTTGCTCCTGCATAGAGCTTGATACCTGCCTCTTCAATAGCATTAACTGCTCCGGCTCCGATTCCCCCACAGATCAAAGTATCTACATCTGCGATGTTCAGGATACCGGCAAGTGCCCCACACCCTTCGTTGTTGGTCCCTAAGATCTGGGAATTGACAATCTTTCCATTCTCGATATCATAGACCATAAACTGCTCGGTTCTTCCAAAGTGTTCAAAAACATTTCCGTTATCATAAGTCACCGCTACTCTCATTGTTATATCTCCTTTGCTTTTCAGATTCACACAGAACCTGTTTCTTTTCCTGTCAATTTCGACGTTTCCACCACCTATGCGAAGTCTTTTTCCTTCTATAACAGCACCCACAAGTTTCTTTCTGGCACTCTCATATATCGCCGT
>JAEEKC010000193.1 GCA_016282215.1 Lachnospiraceae bacterium | reverse complement strand
CCTCCTGTTGTTTCTTCAACGCCAGCTCCTGCTCTTTGCGCTTTGCTTCTTCCAAAGCCTTGATCTGCGCTGTCTGCTGCTGGAGCTGTTTTTGCATAGTCGCAGCTTCGGCTCGTGCCCTGGCAAGCTGTTGGTCAAAATTCTCTACGGTCTGTTTTTTCTCACTGATCATGGTCTCGAGTGCCGCCTGCTCCTGACCGAGTTCAAAACGGGAAGCCTCAAGCCCTGCTTCTTCCTGTTCCAAAAAGACCTTAAGCTCCTGTACCTCCTGTCTGACGCCGATGTATTTCTCTAAAAGCTCATGATCATAGCTGTAGAGTTTTTCCACATAATCCGCTTTGTTGACCAACTCCGTATAGCCGCTGGACTCGATCAGCGCCTGCATGTAGGCCTTATCGCCTTTTTCATATAAAAACTGCACACGGCGTTTCATGCTCTCATACTGGGAGCTTTCGTTCATCTCAGCGATGGTCAGTTTTCCGGACGCTTCCTCGATCTCGTTTTCCTTGATCTCGATCTCGGACTGGCAGACCGCAATACTGGTGAGGATATCCACCAGCTCTGTGTTCATTTCTTCGATCTCTTCCGTGACTTCTGCCCTGCCGCTTTCGAGGCCTTCGATCTGTCCGTTAACCTTGGCCAGATTTCCCTGGGTCTCCTTCTGCTGCTGCTTCACACTTTCAATACTCGGCACAGCAACAGCATCGATTGCAAATACAACCGTCATCAGAAGGGCTAATATCGCTGCAGATCTTCTTCTCTGTCTCATTCTACTCTCCCATGTTTTCCATACCGAACTGTTTAATTATTCAGAGTGCTCATGATGGATACAGGTTCTTTCTCTTTGATCTTTACCTTTGTCAGAAGGAAATCATCCACTTTCTGACCGAGTACATAATCATAATAAGATTCTTTACCGGCCTGCTGGATCACCGCATCCGCCGAATCATATCCGTACTTTTCCGCATCCTTCGATGCATATTCATTGATCACTTCGTCGGTGATCTCAATGCCTTCTTTTTTGGCAATGGCTGCGGCAACCAATTTTTCCGATGCGCTGGTCACAGCATTTTCCTTGCTGCTGACATCGTACTCTTCTCTGGTAGTGCCCATATAAATTGTGAGGAAATCATCTTCGGAAACCTGATACTGGTTGGCATAAGCGGCCAGGTTGGAGGCGATCCTGTCAAGCACATCCTGCACCATTGCTTCCGGCGGATCGGATACCTTGCACAGGCCATATACCTTTTCCCAGACAGCTGCTTTCTTCGACTCTTCGTTCTGCTCGGCAACCTTCTCGGCAATGTATTCCTCTGTGCTCTTTTTGAATTCATCCACCGTATTATGACCGGATCCCATCTTTTGTACTGCTTCATCATTCAGCTCTGGCACTGACTGCTCATCAATGGAATTGATCGTAACATCAAAAACTACCGCCTGTCCTGCCAGCTCTTCGCTATGATACTGCTCGGGGAACGTCAGATTCAGAGAAACTGTTTCGCCGACTTTATGCCCGATCAGTCCGGATTCAAAACCGTCGATAAACTGTCCTGAACCGATGGTCAGATGCGCGCCCTGTGCTGTTCCGCCATCGAAAGCCACGCCGTCTTTTTTGCCGACATAATCGATGTTGACAATATCACCGTCTTCTACCGTATCCTTGTCAAGTTTCTTGTAATCATAAGCCTGTGTGTTCTGGATATAATAGTCAAACTCTGACTGCATTTCCTGTTCCACATCTTCGGCTGTGTAATTGTAGGTATCTACTTCAACTTCAAGCCCTTCGTAATCTCCAAGTGTCACATAATCATCCGGATTGTAATCTTTTGTCGATACGCCGGTCGCTTTCGCTGTTTCATTCTTCTCTGTATCGGTTGCAGCGGCATCCGTACCTGCCTGTCCATCTGTGTTTGTGTCTTTCTGTCCGCAGGCTGCCACACCCATTACCATGGCAGCTGCCAGCAATACAACGCCTGCTTTTTTTACTAACCTGTTTTTCATTTCTTTGTTGCGTTACCTTTCTGATCTTTTACTCATTTATTACTTTACGGGATCAACAGCTGCTTTCTTCCTTGCTGCCGCCCACGCCCTCTGGAAAATGTTCTTTTTCTTTTCCGGCTCTTTCGGCTGCTTCGAAGCATGCAGACCTTTGACATCCACAATGTAGATACCGCTCACGGAAGCCTTTACCTCGCGCTTCAGGGGAACTTTATCAAAAATCTTGTCATCACAAACAAGTGTCATGATCTGCGGTCCGATCTTCGCCTTTACGATCGGCAGTTTCGCACCACGCATCAGTTTCGGGGTCTGCTCTATTACCGCCTGCGGCAGTCCCGCATCCTTGAGCTTCATACGCTTTTTGTCAATGATCAGCATGTTTACGCTCTGCTTGGCTGCCTGGATCTGCTGTTCCTGCTCAGCCTGTCTCTTTTGTGCCTTTTTGCCGAGAAAATACAGGGCCACAGCTGCCGCTATAACCACTACCAGCAAAACTATCATTACGATCCATCCTGTACTCATACGCTCTCCTTAAATCTTAATTATACTGTATCTCAAAACTCTATGCCCCTCATCAGTCGGCTTCGCCGACAGCTTCCCCCCAGGGGGGAAGCCTTTTTAAATGTAACCATACCAATCAATATTATCATTTTTTGAACCTTCGCGCAAGATTTGAAGGGCTTTATTATGTGAAAATCCTGTGGACAAAAGAAAACCGGCTGACGTCTCAGCCGGTTTTTCCAATTATACTTTTTCGTTTCAGGCCTTCCGTGAACCCGGCCTGTCGCTTTTTGTCTTACTCTGCTACGTAAGGCATCAGAGCAAGATGACGAGCGCGCTTTACAGCAACGGTCAGCGCTCTCTGATGTTTTGCACAGTTGCCGGTGATACGGCGGGGAAGGATCTTTCCACGCTCAGATACGTATCTCTTCAATGTGTTCACATCTTTGTAGTCAATCTTTCTGACTACTGCAGCGCCTTCTTTATTCTCTGTTTCCACACTCTTACCACAGAATACGCAAACTTTTTTGCGTCTGCGGATCGGGCCTCTTCTCCTCATCGGAGAATCGGATCTGTCTGTTTTTGTGTAAGCCATTTTCATACCTCCATTTTCAGAAGCTTCCAAAAGGGCATCAGCCACCGAAAGGTAAATCCTCTACGCTGTCGGGAATGTTCATGAAACCGTCTTCCGGCTTGGAACCGCCACCCTGAGCATATCCGCCGCCCTGCGAACCGCCGCCTGCGGGTGCATATCCGCCGCCCTGCGCAGCTGCGTCGCTTGCTGCTTTGCTCTCACAGAACTCATGGTTATCAACAACCACTTCCGTGGTGTAAACCTTCTGACCGTCCTTGTTGGTATAACTGCCGGTCTGAATCCTTCCTTCGATCGCGATCTTCATTCCCTTGTGCAGATACTTCTCTGCGAATTCTCCCTGCCGTCCAAAGGCTGTGCAGTTGATAAAATCTGCATTCTGGGCATCCTGGCCATTCTGGTTATTACGGCTGACTCTCCTGTCTACCGCAAGGGTATAATGCGCAATCGCCATTGCGTTCTCACCCTGAGAATAACGGACCTCGGGATCCCTTGTCAAACGCCCCATCAGAATCACTTTATTCATAGTTTGTCCTTTCTATGCCTCGTCTGCTCTAACGATCAAGAAACGTACTACATTTTCCATGATGCGGATGCGGTTCTCGATCTCAGCGGGAGCCGTAGGCTCAGCATCAAACTGGATGAAGTAGTAAAAAGCCTCTTTCATGTGATCGACTTCATACGCAAGTCTGCGCTTACCCCAGTCGTCCACATTGGTGATCTGGCCGCCGAATCTCTCGATGTAGCCTTTTGCCTTATCCAGCAAAGCGGCTCTTGCATCGTCTTCGATCTTGACGCTCAGAGCAATGGCCAATTCATACTTGTTCATTTAGTTACCTCCTTTTGGTCTCTGGCCCTCTCCCGTCGAAGAGAGCAAGGAATAATGTAAAATTTCACGGGAAAACAAGTATAGCACAGGTTTTGGCAAAAGCGCAAGTGTTTTCGGGGAAAAATCGTACTTTTTACGTTTCTATTCACAGAAACTCCCCCCACTGCCATCTCGCATCCACGTGCTTCGCACTCTACTGTCACTACGTGACCGGATGCTCGATGTTGAGGGGGGGAGTTCCTGCTTCGCAGTCACGATATGAATTTGCAGTCAGTCTCTTACATGCAAGCATGATGATCCTGTCTGAAATTCATATCTGCTGTGAATAGTAACATTCTTAGCTCACTTTTATTTTTACAGTTACTGTCTTCGTCGCTGCCTTGTAATTGTCATTACCTGCAGCAGTCACTTTGATCTTGAGTTTGTAGGTACCCTTCGGCAGTTTCTTCACAACGGTGATCTTGCCGGTCTTTGCAGCCACCTTGAAATATTTCTTATATTTCTTTTTGGTGACGCTCTTTAACTTATAGGTTACCTTGCCCTTGTTCTTGCTGACAGTCATCACCTTCTTGGCTGCGATCTTCTGATTCTTCTTCTTGAGTTTGGAATACTTGACCGTTACCGTCTTTTTCGCTTTGACCTTCAGGGTATTGGCTGCTTTGACGACGGGCTGCTCCGTCTGCTGGCCGCCCGGCGCAGGTGTGGGCGCAGGCGTTACCGCAGATCCGGATCCGCCGCCGCCCAAAGCCGGGATATCTTCGATATCTTTCGTCTGCGTCGTAAACAGTGCATTCGTAAAGGTCGCCGTATAAGTGGTCGTTCCCTTTGCAGTCGCCGTTGCCGCCTTCTTGACTTTGGCTGTTGTCTTAACAGTTTCCGTTATCTTATGTCCTTCTTTTGCAT
>JAEEKC010000192.1 GCA_016282215.1 Lachnospiraceae bacterium | reverse complement strand
TGTGGTTTCCTCTGACAAAATATACAACGCCGCGGGTCATTTCCCGCGGCGTTTCACAAGGTGTCATTGGGGACGGTTCTTTTGGTGTCAGGTGGGGACGGTTCTTTTTGACAACCTTGCAATTCAGGTTGTCAAAAAGAACCGTCCCCAATGACACCGAACCGTCCCCAATGACACCGTCCCCATTGACACCCCTTTGACACCTACTTCTTCTCTCCGAAAAGTGCCTCAAATTCTTCTCTGGAGATCCGTTCTTTTTCCAACAGCAGATTTGCGGAAGCATGAAGGATATCGATATTTTCCTCAATGATGGCCTTTGCCTTGTCATAGCATTCGCTGATGATGCGCTTGACTTCTGCGTCGATCTGGCTGGTGACGGCCTCACTGGTGGTCTTGGCATGGGCAAGATCCTTACCGATAAAGACTTCCTCGCCCTCGTCGTCATAATTCACGGTACCAAGAAGCGGTGACATACCAAACCTGGTCACCATGCTGCGGGCAACATGCGTTGCCTTCTTGATATCACTCGAGGCACCGGTTGTGATCTCGTTAAAAATGATCTCTTCAGCGATCCGACCGCCGAGGTCTACCATGATATCCTGCATCATATGGCTCTTTGTCATGAACATATCATCCCGTTCCGGAAGGGGCATGGTATAGCCCGCTGCACCGGTTCCCGTAGGGATGATGGATACGGTATAAACAGGATCCATATCCGGCAGCACATGGAACAGGATCGCATGTCCGGATTCATGGTAAGCCGTGATCCTCTTTTCCTTATCGGAAATGACGCGACTGCGTTTCTCAGCGCCGATACCTACTTTAATAAAGGCTTTTTTTACGTCCTCGGAAACAATGAACTTTCTGTCAGACTTTGCCGCCAGGATGGCGGATTCATTCATCAGGTTCTCAAGGTCCGCGCCGGTGAAGCCTGCTGTGGTCTGCGCGATCTGCACGATGTCCACATCCTCGGCCAGGGGTTTATTCTTGGCATGGATCCTGAGGATATCCTCGCGGCCCTTTACATCCGGCCTGCCCACGCCGATCTTGCGGTCAAAACGGCCGGGACGCATGATAGCAGGATCTAAGATATCCACGCGGTTTGTTGCCGCCAGGACGATGATCCCTTCATTAACGCCGAAACCGTCCATTTCCACCAGCAGCTGATTCAGGGTCTGCTCCCTTTCATCATGGCCGCCGCCCATACCGGTGCCACGCCGTCTTGCCACGGCATCGATCTCATCGATAAACACGATACAGGGATGGTTCTTTTTTGCTTCTTCAAATAAGTCTCTGACACGGGAAGCGCCCACGCCGACGAACATTTCCACAAAATCCGAACCGGAGATCGTAAAGAATGGAACATTTGCCTCGCCTGCGATAGCCTTGGCCAGCAAGGTTTTTCCGGTTCCGGGAGGCCCCTCTAGCAAAATTCCCTTCGGGATCCTGGCTCCCACTCCGGTATATTTTCCAGGGTCTTTTAAAAAGTCCACGATCTCTTCGAGATCCTCTTTTTCCTCTTTCAGGCCTGCCACATCCTTAAATGTGATCTTGGTCTCTCCCGCTTCCACCATTCTGGCACGGGATTTTCCGAAATTCATCATCCTGCCGGCGCTGCCGCCGCCACCGCCTGCCTGGGAACTCATCATCGAGAAAAAGAACACAAAGATGATAAAGACCACAAGCATGGGCAAAACATAGTATAAAAACCAGTTGCCGGATGGCATATCCTTCATGACATAAGTGATGCCCGCCTCCTGCAGTTTTTCTTCTACCTTTGTCACATCCGAGGTATAGAGTTGTCCGACTCCCCCTTTCTTAAAAGAAAAGATAACTTTGCCTGTCGGTACTTCGGAATTGGGATCGATGGTCGCTCCCGCGATCCTTTCATGTTTCAGATCGTTTTCAAAATCAGACCAGTTATAGCCTGTGTTGCTGTTACGCAGGGAACTGATCCAGATCGCGATGACCAATAGCAGCAGGATCAGCACAAAGCTGGTACCCAGTCCCTTGGGTTTGTTTGGAGTGTTGTTCATGAAACTACCTTTCTGTTAAATTATTGTTTACCCCTCATCAGTCGCCTTCGGCGACAGCTGTCTCGCCTTCCGGCTCGGTCCGCGCTGATCAAGCGCCACTGGCGCTTAGCGCCCCCCAGGGGGAAGCCATTTATTACTTCTTCATCCTATTAATATTCATCAAGTACCTTCATTATGTTTCTTCCTCAAAGACTACTTCAGCGATATACGGAAGGTTCCGGTATTTCTGTGCATAGTCAAGGCCGTAGCCCACAACGAATTTATCCGGGATCGTAAAGCCTACATAGTCCGCTTCGATCTCCACAACTCTGCGGGAGGGTTTATCCAGCAGAGAACACAGCTTCAGGCTCTTGGGCTGGCGTTCGGAAAGCATCTTTAACAGATAGCTTAAAGTCCTTCCGGTATCCACAACGTCTTCGATGACGATCACGTTCTTTCCCACGATGGAATCGGAAAGGTCCTTGACGATCCGCACAACACCGCTGGATTTGGTATCGTTTCCGTAGCTGGAACAGGAAATGAAATCCAGTGTCACGGGAAGGGTGATCCGCTTTGCCAGGGAGCACATAAAAAAACTGCCGCCACGAAGCACGCATACAAGATGGACCTCCTGCCCTGCATAATCTTTGTTGATCTGCTCTGCGATCTCACTGATCCTGGCTATGATCTCTTCTTCCGATATCATCGTTGTCAATCGATGTTCCATGCTCTGCCTCCCTTTTTCATTATCATCAATTTATCGGCTCATATTTCTCACATCGGACTTTACACCGCTGAATGCCTGTTGAATGTTACAAAAAGAACTCTGTGATTCCCTACGAATTGTAGCACACGCCCCTCAAAAGTCAATCCCCGCGCAGTTGTTTGTTCCTTCTTTTATCCTCATACATGGCATCGTCGGCGCGGTGTAGTGCCTCATCCACGCTCTCACCGCTCTCGCTGTTATAAACCGCCATGCCGCTGGCGATGGAAGTTTTCTCCCAGGGTTCCCCGTCCCCATCTTCCATCACGGACAAGGCCTGTCTGAACCTGACAAGAAGCTGTTCCTTATCACGAAAATCATTGCCCCATAACACGGCCACGAATTCATCGCCGCCGATCCTGAACACAATGCTGTGGGCAAAGGTCTCACAAATCAGCTTGCAGCCGTTTTTGATATACTCATCGCCCTGCTCATGACCGTAAGTATCATTGATCATTTTCAGGTCATTTAAGTCAAACATCATGAACGCAGTCTGCACATGGTCCCCGGAAGCGATCCGGTCCTTCAGGCTGAGCATATAGCTTTCATAAGCCACGCGGTTTCTGACGCCGGTCATGGCATCTTTATTCAACAGATCGGATAACTGATCATTGAGTGCACTGAGCTTTAAGTTCTTGACATAGGTCTCAAGATTGTTATTCATGGCCGACTGGAACGTGATATAGATGGTTTTTTCAAAATAGTCCAGATTATCAGACATGACCATATAGCCGCAGGCAAAACTTCCCACATACAGCGGCATGAAGATATACATATGATCCACGCCGTCATCCGGAAGCTTCGGCAGGGGATCTTCCTTAACATTCAGGCTCGTGGTTTCATAATACTCTTCGCCATACTTGCCCACCAGCAGATCCAGCTTATCGGCGATCTCGTACTTTGGCATTTCTTCTATGCTGCATTCGCCGAGTTTTCCGATGGCAGGATCGATCAGAAGAAAGAAAGGATTTCCTTCCTGCCCGTTATCTTCATAAAAAACATCCTGCAGATTTTCGCCCAGCGTTGCATAACGCTCGGACTGCAGGACAGCATTCTCGATATAATGAAGCCTTCCCTGGCGAAAACCCGCTCTTGCGGTGTCGCTGGGCATGTTCCTGCAGACCTGACGGCGCAGGACATCTCTTTCGGCGGTGACATCGCAGCCACAGCTTTCCCCGATGGTAAACTCACAGGGAATATAATGCTTTTCCTCCACCGTCTCGCCCGCCATGATCCTGGTCAGGCACTCCGCAGTCTTGTTTCCCATTTTCTCAAAAGGCTGCGCAACACTTGTCAGGGAAGGATAAAAAGTCTTGGCTCTTTGTGTTCCGTCAAAACCGGTCAGCAGAAGCTGCTTAGGCACATGGATCCCGCGTTCCTCAAGCACAAAACTGATAAAAAAGGCCGTATTGTCATTCGCGCACATGATCACATCCGGCAGTTTCTTTTTCTTCCTGATCATTTCCCGCAGATGCGTGGTAGCCGCCATCACATTCCAGTCGGAATAGTACACATCCGAGCCGGAAAACGGCACATTATGCTCCCTGCAGGAATCCATCAGGGCGCGAAGTCTTTCATTCGAGTCAAAGTTATCACGCGGACCGGCTATGAAATGGATCTTTTCCACATGATGCTTTTCGATCATATGATCCACCAGGGGTTTCATCCCCTTGTACTGATCCGTATAAATGGATATGGCATCGTCCATAACCTTCCCGACGCAGATCAGCGGAACGCCCGCCTGATGACACCGGTCTATGATCCGTTCATTGACCTTTGCAAAGTCCATGCCGGGGACAAAAAAGACAACCGCATCATAAAACTTCGGATCCGGAAGATCATAGATACTGCATTCCGATTCAATATTCGGTATGCCAAAGGCATCATATCCCATAAAAACATACAGGTCTGTCGATGTGCCCTCAAGACCTTCCTTAAGCGCACCCAAAAAACCACACAGATTTTCCGCACTCCAGCCGTTCGCAAAAACAGCAACTCTCTTTTTCATGACCTATCCCCTGAATTGATTCGTAATATGTCAGTTCCCAATTACCATACCGGACTTTACCCGGTTTGATTAGCGATTGGTAATCCTAACTATTTTATCACATAAATTGCCCTGTGACACCCTGTCAATTCAGATTTTTTACCTGCGATATTTCACCTGTCCATTTTTCATTACATCAGTTGTTGATCCCCCTCGCCGGTGCGATCCGCCTTCCGTCTCCGGCCTGGGGCTGTGCCACATGTTTGATGCGCGTTTCCATGCCGGACAAAATCTCCTGCATTTTAGCCGGTGTAAGCTGCTGCCCGGCCACGTTCAGGTTTCGCAGGTTGCTTTGTACGAGTTTTGCCGACTCACGATGGATCCGGTCAATGGCTTCCGTCTCCTTCATCTGATCGATCATAACGGAATTTTTCACATACTTTTTCTTCAGAAGTTTCTTCTTTCCGTTATAAAGCGCACGGATATCTGCTTCCTCAGCCTGGATCTTTTCAAAAGTCTTCTCGTCCTCTTTCTTTAAATTTGCCAGACTGCCGTTGTTCTTCTTTTTCAGATTTTCCCTGGCTTTATCGGTGGCTTCCTTTGCTTTTCCCTGATCCTGTGTCAGCTGGTCAGACTCCCTTGTGAAATTTATATCTCCGAACAAAACTCTTGTCCGTTTGTCCATCCACTCCTTTACTGTCATGTAGGAAACCACATCTGTCATGAGCTGCTTTTTCTCATCCGGTGACATGGTATCCTTGCCGCTCTTGACAGCCTCGGCGATCTTTTCCTTCGCATAGGTACTCCTTGCATACAACTCGCAGGCTGTATTGATGGAGGATACCATCCGAAGATGTCCCATGCAAAAACCGGTATTTGAGTTCAGCGCTTCCTGCAGCAATCCGTCATCACGCAGGAGCATATTGCTCATACGCCCTGCCATTTCGCCGTCCGCCACCAGTTCGTCGTCCACTTCGCTCTTGATCTTATATTTCTCCGTGATCTTCACCAGCGCATTTGCCAGGATCGCAGCCAGTTTTTTCTTCTTCCCTTCCCCATATTCTTTCAGGGCTTCCTGCGCCTTTTCCCTGCCGTACTGGATCACTGGTGTTGTTTTGCCGGCGGCCAGGGGCACGCCGTCTTTTTTCATGATGATCGAGGTATAACGGTCACTGAACAATTCCGGGATATCTTTCTTTTCGACCCCCTTCGGAAAGCACCCGGGTGCCTTTCCCGCAGCGTTCCCGCTTAAGGAAGCGCCATAAGCGATGGCGGCAAAATCCTTGCCGGAAAGGCCGTCTCCTTCCGGCTGCGCATTTTTACCGATCGCATTATTGGAAATCTTATGAAATTTTTTATCGATCTTTTTCAGTTTTCCGAACTCGTTTTCCTTAAAACCGATCTTCAGCGTCGGCAAGTATTGGGGATCTTTGGTATAAAGCGTTTCCATAACGGCAAAACGCTTTTCCTGCGCCGGGTGCATAAGGGTGACGTTTTTTCTCGTCTTTTCATGGATACGGTTTTTGCCCAGGTCCTTGATCCCGTAGGTGCGCTCAAATTCATTCAGCGCTCCGGCGCTCATATGATCCTCATGTTCGGGCTGCACTTCCCGCACGCGGTTGATCTTTTCGCAGAGAGCATTGAATTTTTCCATGGAATCATACTGCCTGATCAGCATGAGGGCCAGGTTATACCGCTCTTTGCCGAAATCATGCCATCTGATCTTTTCTTTTCCTTCAATGTAAGCATAGCATTTTTCAAGCATCTCTTCCCTGCGGTCAGCCGCCTCGCCGCTCTTTTTCTCAAGGAGCGCCTTTTCATAGGCTTTCACGGCTTTCAGCATGGCTTCATACTGGCCGGAATTCTTGCGATGCCATAAAAATCTGTCGATGCTGGTCCCCGTTTTGGTACTTTCAAACTTTGCGATGACACCGCTCAAAAACTCCGGCTGTTTCTGGAACAGTTCTTCCGGAAAGACATCATTCATCCCGCGGGTGGAACGGATCTTCTGCGGTTTTTCACTCGTCAGGGCACTGATCAGCTGCTTCGAGGCGTCACTGATATTTGACACTTTTTTCTTTTCCGCCTCCCGGGCTCCCTTGTCACGGATCCAGTTTTGGATATTGGCATATGCAGGATTTTTCTTACTCTGAAGGGCCCGCCCCTTTTCAAACATCTCCTCTTCAGCCCCGAAAACCGTGTTCTTGACACTATGATAACCCTTAGCGTTCCATTCCTGCACCAGATGTTCATTGCAGTTTTTTATCATATAAAACATAACGCTTGCGTCATCGGCTTTCGAATTGGCAAGTTTTGCGTCCTGAACGTTTTTCGGTTTCTTCTTCTCTGCATCGATCCGGTCCTTCAGCCTGTTTTTAAAGACCGCCATTGCCTTTTTGTTTTCATCATTGCAGCCGAATTTGCGCAAAAAAGCCGTCCTGTTATCATGGTAAAGCCCCATTTTATCGGCCAGCTGTCCCATGGTGGTATTCTCATCTACGGGATTATCATCGGCTAAAAACGCCTGCCTCGTCAGGCCTTCCTGCGCAGACAAAAGCATGCGGCGCATGCTGTCAAACTCTTGATACATCCGCATGGTTTTCGGCTCTGCATTTTTCATCAGAAAAGCTGCCTTTTCCGAACGCTTCACAGGATCCGATTCCACGCCTTCCATGGACTGCTCTAAGGAAAGCTGCTCATTACCCAGTTCGAGGGCAAATTTTGCTTCCATCACCCCCATCAGGTACATCAGCTGCTTGCATTTTATAAACGGATCATCGTCAGCATACAACTGCATCGGGTCAAAGGGCACCTGCTGCTTTTGCCCCATCACCGCATTCGGATCCGTTTCGAGCTGCGATTTTTGTTCCTCTGAAAGCTTTGACGCATCATCCATCAGACCCCACAGAGCGACATTGCTTAGATATAGCCAGAGTTTATCATACTCATTGCTCTGCATGTTCACAGTGTCCTGCAGTTTCTGTGCAGTGGTCTTTTCTTCTCTGATCTCTTCTCCGTTTGGCATACTTTATCTCCTGTTAGACTAATAAAACATCACTTTTTGCTGCCGCCCATCCCTTTGCCGCCCTGGGATTTTTTCTTCAGTTCCTCTTCTTTTTTCGGATCTTTTTTATCTTCCGTTTGATTCGTGCTAATTGTTTCTTTTTTCTTTACTGAATTTTTCCTTTTCTCTTTTCTCTCCTGCACCGCCTCTTGCCGGATCTCTTCCCTGATCCGTTTATACTTTTCCTCATCCTGCACCAACTGATCCCGCAGACTCTGTCGGTTATTCAGTATGGATTTTGCAACAGCCGGGTTTTCCTTCATCGTTTTCAGGCCATCCTCGTCAATGAGCCCGATCTCTCCTGTGATCGCTTTGTCCACGAACTCCGACAGTTTATATCTTCCGTCCGGAACATCCGGATTGATCGTCAGTTTCCCGTTCTCCGTCATCAGTGCATAGGCGTAGGCATGTGCAAATGCAACGTTTATCTGATCGATCGTTTTGTATTCGCCGTTTTCGAGTTTCTGTTTTGCGACCCGGCCTTTGGCCATCATCACAGCATCGGATTTTGCAACCTGATCGGTCATATCCGTGATGGCCAGCGCCATCATAGAACCCTTTTCCATGTTTTCCACATATCGCTTATAATCCGCGATCTGCGGAACGGTTTTGTCCACTTCGGCTGCAAGGTCCTGCTCTGCGATCCCCATTTTCGTCAATGCCATGGCGGTATAGCAGGAAAAAATATCCTGAATGCATTCCTTCGCGGCTTCTTTCTGCTCATCCGTCATATGCTTCGGATCCGTGCTGAACTTGGACAGCTGCGCCACGCCTGCGATGGCATTTTGCAGATACTCCTGCATAACCGGACCGGAAGACCTTTTCAATGCGTCAAAATAGTCCATCTGGGCATTGACCCTTCTGAAGAATTCATAGTCCGACAGGGCTGTATAATTTGCATATTCCTTCATGTCTTTGACGTCGATCTCGCCGGTGAGAGTGAATTTGTCATTTCCCTTGCCATCCGCATTCGGCTCATAGGAATGGGTGATCTTATCAAAGGCGCTGCCGTCAATAAAGGAACGCAGATTCCGTCTGAACGCCTCTTTCCCGGGATACTGTGTATTCATAAAAAGTCCCGACCCATGCGTGTATAAACCTCTTCCCACGGCGCCGTCTTCATAAGGAAACCATTCGCCAAAGGGTTTTGACTTGCACTCCTTTGCTTTCTCCGCCAGCATCTTTTTCATGCGGCTGACGCAAAAAGCGTTCAGGGCGACCAGGGCCTCTGCATCAGGTTCACCCTGTTTTTCCAGCTTCGGGATATTCTCAGCCAGCCGATTGATATTATTCATAAACTGATCCAGATATCCTCTTACCATTCCGTTTTTCCGATGGTACTCATCAAAACTCTTGATGGAGGGATCCTTCTTGGAAATAACATCAAACATCTCCTTCGGGATCCTGGCCTCTTCCTGCCACACATCAAACATCTGATTGGCCAGATTGCATGCCTTGACAAAATTCTCACTGTAGATATAATCAGGATCGTTAAAATCGACCCGTTTCATCAGATCGCCCATATGCTCTGTGGCTTTTTTTGCCCCTTCATACATGATATTCGCGATCCATTCCCTATCCTTCGGATCTTTGCTTGTCATCTTTTCGATGACGGTATTGAACATTTCCTGCTTTTTCTTTTGCAGCTTTGACGGATCTAAGATTTCATCAATGCCGTAAAGACTGATCCCGTACTTTTGCTCAGCCATCAAAGCATAGTTTGTCAGACTGATCGCGGCGGTTCTTTTCACGGAAAAGATCGTATTCATTCTTTCCAGGGACTCATTCGTGAAGCGGTCTCCAAAATAGGTTTTCCTGTTCTTTGTCTGGCTGATATCCATGGCATACTTCTGATAGACGTTTTTCTTCCAGTCCGTCATTTTTTTGCATTGCTGCTTATAGTATTTGTCCGCTTCCCGGCGGTTATATACCCGCTCAACTCTTGCGATATCTGCCTTTCTGAATGTCTCATACATCGTGGAGCGATTGACCATAATAGCCCTTCTGACATCCGTTACTGCATCATATCTTGACTGGGCATAAGGCGAATTGATATTCTCCCTTTTTTCCATCAGGTATTTTTGCGCGCTCTTTTCCACGGCTTCGGCCTGTTTTAAGTACCGCAGCATGGTGAGCCGCTGTTTCTTTTCCAGCTCGGAAACCGCTTTCTCGTCCTTGATCTTTCCGAGATCCGCACGCTCATCCACAAGTTCTTTGGACAATGCTTTCAGTTTGTCAAGTTCCGCCATCAGCTCACGGTAATTCGGCGAACTTCCCCGAAGCCAGTTATTCTTTCCGTCCAGATAAGAATAGAGCCTGGAAACCTGATCCTGGTTAAACCTCATATCCATGCGTGTCGTGGTTTCCACGGCATAATCTTCCATGTCGAAAGGACACACATGATCCTCCGAAACATAAAAATCCGTTTCCGGATCGGCGAGAGGATCTGTCGCTTCTGTTGTCCCGCCGCCTGCTTCTTTTTTTCCGCCCGCGGTTTGTATGATCTCATTTCCGTTTTCTTCGCCAAAATCCAGTTTTTCTATATCATCCCGGATCATGGACTCGTCTTCTTCATTCTCCGTCTTTTGTATCGTGGAAAGATTGAGTTCCTCCATGCCGGAATTTTTCTGATCCTTCATAGGAAACGGCAGCGGATGAAAATTCGGACCCGGCTTTTTATTCTCCTCATACTCTTCGAGCAGTTTGGATTCTTCATTCCCGCTTACATCCTCACCGAGCGCTTTGCGGATCTTCAGCTCCTGATCGAGGGCATAAAAGTATGCATCGGTCTTTTGGCGCTTGTGCGTTTTGATCTGCGAATTGCCTATTTTGCCGATATGCATGTCTTTCAGGAAAGCCCAGGTCTCCTTTTGAAACTCCAGCATTGCCTTCATCTGGTCTTCTTCCACCTGCGCATCCTGCTCGTGCTCGCCGCCCCCGTCATCTTCCATGATGGGGAAAGCACCCTGCTGCTGTTTCTTTTTCTGTTCTTCTTCAAATTCGTTTTCTTTCATGTCTGTTCCTCTTAATTAATCAGTTGTTTACCGGCTTCGTATTTTCTTCTGCTCCAAAACGATGCTGTCATCTTTCTGTATCTTTCATCGTGATAACCTCCAAAATAACGAAACAATAAACAGGGCATTCAATTCCTGCTATTTATAATACCCCGGATATATGCGATCGGTTGCGCCTGCCACGCGGGCTTTTTCATCCTCAATGGAAAAAATCTCCTTATACTGCCTGCCGATCTGAATCATACTCAGTGGTCCTGTAATGATTTTTGGCGACCGATATAAAAACGTAAGGGAAGGATCATTTTGAATCTTATCGATGTTTTCGTGAAGGCCGGTCATAATGAGAAAAATCGGATAATCCTGCCTGACGAAGATTTGAAACTGGCTGGCAAAAATCCGCATATTATCATCATGGATAACCTCAATTGATCAGCAATTTTGGGCATTGACACTGCCTTTAACTATATTATCATAAACCCATATAAATGACAACTTTTACCCTAATTTACCATAAATTGGCATAATCCGAATTTTTGGCATGTTTTATCATAATTTACCATAAACTGCCATAAATCACCATAATTTGCCATGTTTCGCAGATGTGCTTTCAGGCAATCCTCAAACCATCATAAAAGCCACATCCCGATTGTTTACCGCATAATATTATGATACAATACATGCGAAACACGGAACCATCGATCATTCATATGCATCTTAGAACAGGAGCATCCCCATGTCTGACAGAATAGAAACCGAACGCCTGATCATCTTGACGGCCAAAGAAGAGTTTGCCGCGCAGCTCGCAGAATACTATAACCGGAACCGGGAATGGTTTGACCCCTACGAAGTGCCGAAAACACCGGATTATTACACAACAGCCTATCAGCTCTCTTCCATGCGCTATGAGATCGACATGATGAGCAGGCGGCAGTGCATGTATTATTATGTATTTCTGAAAGAAAAACCGGATACCATCATCGGCACCATCAGTTACTCAAGACTGCGTCCGCTGCCTTATCTGTCCACGGTTTTCGGCTATGACTTTGACCACGCCCACTGGGGATCCGGCTATGCGACCGAAAGCTGCATCGCCACAGACAATGATATCTTTCAGGATTACGGCATGCACCGGATCGAAGCACGTGTATCCCTCGATAATGACCGTTCCATCCGAATGCTCGAACGACTGGGCTTTGTCTACGAAGGGAAAGAATTCGCCGGCGTATATATCGGCGGGCAGTGGCGCGACCACCTGCGCTATGCACT
>JAEEKC010000191.1 GCA_016282215.1 Lachnospiraceae bacterium | reverse complement strand
TTTTTGAAACCGGAAATGAACTCTTTTAAACTGACACATATTGAATAAGATTAATTGAATAGGATTATTCTGGGAGGATAAAGATGGCAAACACAGGTGATACCCAATTTTTCAAAGTTGATATTGATAACGGAAACGGCGTTAAGATCGTACTTTCCACAGTGTACGAAGCGCTCAGCGAGAAAGGCTATAACCCGGTCAATCAGATTGTCGGTTATATCATGAGCGGCGACCCGACCTACATCACCTCTCATAACAGTGCAAGAAGCCTGATCATGAAGGTGGAGAGAGATGAGCTGGTAGAAGAGATGCTCAGATCCTATATCAAATCCAACCACTGGGAAGAGTAAGCATGAGGATCATGGGACTGGACTACGGTGATAAAACCGTGGGGGTGGCCGTCAGCGATCCCCTTGGCATCACCGCGCAGAATCTTGAGACCATTACCCGCAAACAGGCGAATAAACTCCGCAAGACCTATGCCCGTATTGAAGAGCTGGCACAGGAGTACGAGGTGGAGCGTTTTGTGGTGGGACTTCCTTTGCTGATGGATGGACAGGAAGGCGAGCGGGCGCGCCTTTGCCGTGAGTTTGCGCAAGACCTCGAGCGCAGGACGGCGATCCCTGTTGAGATGTGTGACGAACGGCTGACCACGGCGTCGGCGCATCGCGTCCTGGATGAGGCAGGGATTGACAAAAGAGAGCGCAAGCAGTATCTTGACGGCATTGCGGCAACCTATATCCTGCAGGGATATTTAGACAGCAGACCGAAGAACGAGTGATTTAGAATTTGAGTAGTATCATGTCCGATATGAGAATATGGAGTTGATGTACTGCTGAACAATTAAATAGTATAAAGTCCGATATGAAAATACGGAACCGGAAAACTACTGTTAAATTAAGAGGATATTATGGAAAAGGTAACTTTTATCGACCAGACCGGTGAAAAAATGGAAATGTTCGTGCTGGAAAAAACAAAGCTTTCCGGCAATGATTACCTGCTGGTCTGTGATCAGCCGGAAGGCGATGCGCAGGCATTGATCTTAAAAGATATCAGTCAGAAAACAGCGGGCGGAGATACGCCGCGGGAAATGAAATACCGCATTGTATCTGACGATGATGAACTGGGTGCCGTGGCAGCGCTGTTTGAAAGCCTGCTGGACGATGTGACCTTTACAACGGATGATGACGAGTAAAGGAAAAGTGTTACCGGAAAAACACTGAGGTGAAATATTTGAACGAACAAAAGATAGAGAATAACGCAGTCCCGACTGTGAAAGTGATCCCTCTCGGAGGGCTGGAACAGATCGGGATGAATATTACTGCCTTCGAATACGAAGACAGTATTATTGTGGTGGATTGCGGACTGGCCTTCCCCGAGGATGACATGCTCGGGATCGATCTGGTCATTCCGGACATCACCTATTTAAAAGAAAATGAAGACAAGGTCAAGGGCTTTTTGATCACCCATGGACATGAGGATCATATCGGTGCCCTGCCGTATATTTTAAAAGAACTGCCGGTGCCTGTTTATGCGACCAAGCTGACCATGGGCATCATCGAGAATAAGCTGACGGAGCATGGCATTGAAAACCTGATCCGCAAAAAAGTGGTCAGTTTCGGACAGCATATCAATCTCGGACAGTTCCGGGTGGAGTTTATCTGCACCAACCATTCCATCGCGGATGCAGCGGCTTTCGCGATCTATTCGCCTGCCGGCGTGATCGTTCACACAGGCGATTTCAAGGTGGATTACACCCCGGTTTACGGCGATGCCATTGACCTGCAGCGGTTTGCGGAGCTTGGCAAAAAGGGCGTGCTGGCGCTGATGTGCGACAGTACCAATGCGGAGCGCCCCGGTTTTACGCCTTCAGAAAGCACTGTGGGCGAGACTTTTGATAAGATTTTTTCAGAACATAAAAATACCAGGCTGATCATAGCGACCTTTGCTTCGAATGTGGACAGGGTGCAGCAGATCATCAATTCAGCCTATAAATACGGACGCAAGGTTGTGGTGGAAGGCCGCAGCATGGTGGGTATCATCGAGACCGCCACCAAACTCGGCTATATCCGTATCCCAGAAAACACCCTGATCGAGACGGAACAGCTTCGTGATTATCCCGACGAGCGTACGGTGATCATTACTACCGGCAGCCAGGGCGAGAGCATGGCGGCCCTGTCACGTATGGCAAACGGGACTCACAGAAGGATCTCCATCAAGCCCGGGGATACCGTGATCTTTTCTTCACATCCCATACCGGGTAATGAAAAAGCGGTTTCCAAGGTCATGAACGACCTGTACAGCAAGCATGCGGATGTGATCTTCCAGGATACCCACGTATCCGGACATGCCTGCCAGGAAGAGATCAAACTGATCTATTCCCTGATCCGTCCGAAATATGCGATCCCCGTTCATGGGGAGATGCGCCATTTGAAAGCCCAGGCAAGGCTGGCAGAGGGTCTCGGCATCAAGAAGGAGAACATCTTTGTGATCCAATCAGGCGACGTGCTCGAGTTGTCCGAGCAGAGTGCCAGGGTGCATGGAAAAGTGCCCGTTGGCAATATCTTTGTGGATGGACTCGGCGTCGGCGATGTGGGCAATGTGGTGCTGCGCGACAGACAGCATCTGGCAGAGGACGGCATTTTCATTGTTGTGGTTGCCATGGACAAGGGCAGCAATACCGTGGTCTCGGGACCGGATGTGGTATCCCGCGGCTTTGTCTATGTGCGGGAATCGGATGAGCTTCTTGATGAGGCCAGAGAGATCTCGCGGATCATGATGGACCGCTGCATGGACAGAGGGATCACGGACTGGAACAAGATCAAAAATTCCATCCGGGATGAGCTTTCGGACTTCTTCTGGAAAAAGACGAAGAGACGTCCGATGATATTACCGATCATTATGGAAGTATAAGTCCTGGTATTCTAAGGCCCGTGAAACGGGCGGATTATGAATGGATGAGAAGAACTGGGAATACCTGATAAGGAAATGACATGAAAGACTACAAAGACAGCCTTGCAGTTTTCATAGAGGAGATCAAAAAAAGCAGCGTCTACACGGATTACATCGTGCAGCGCGATAATCTGCGCAAATATCCGGAACTGAAAAAACAGGTGGATGAGTACAGACAGAAAAACTATGAGCTGCAGAACAATACCTGGCCGGATCAGCTGTTTGATGAAATGGACCGGTTTCAGAAGGAGTATGAATCATTCCGGGAAAACCCCGTAGTGCATGATTTTCTTGCAGCGGAGCTGGCGTTGTGCAGAATGATGCAGATGATCAATTATGAGATTGTCAAAGCTGTTAGTAATGACTTCGAGTAAGGAACAACAATGGTAAAAAAGATCATTATCGGATTTTTGAATACGGTATTCCGCTTTTCGGTATTGGCCCTGGTCGTTGTTGGGGTGTACCGTCTGGCGATGTATTCCTATCACTTTGGCTATATGGTATTTGCAGATGCGTCCAAAGAGCCCCCGCCGGGAAGGGATATCGTGATCACCGCAGAGAGCACGGAAGATATCATGGAACTTGGCAGGCTTTTGGAAACAAGAGGACTGATCGAGGATCGGAAGATATTCCTGGTACAGGAAAGGCTGTCCGAATACCACGGAAAAATGGTCCCCGGGACGTATACCCTCAATACATCCATGAAGGCAGCGGACATGATCGAGATCATGGCGCAGAATTATGTGGAAGACAGTTCAGATTCTGAGGATGGGGGAAGCAGTAAGGATACGGAAGATCTTACACCCGCAGCTGGCAGCAGCGAGTCCTCAGGCGGTTATTATGATCCGCAGACCGGAGAATTTATCGAAGGCGATCAATCTGCTGAGCCGACGGTGGTCGATCCCGGTGAGTCGGATGCACAGGGCGCAGACGAAGGCGAAACAATGGATGATGGATCGGATGCAGTCGGAGATGGCGCGGTTGAGATAAAAACCGATGCCTTCAGTGCCGGAGCAGGTGCCCGCTGATGGGAAGCGGGATCATATCCGAGAGATATTCTGACTATATCGATTCCCTGGGCATCCAGCTTGGGCCGCAGCTGGAAGCCTTGTATCAGCATGCGCTGGACACACGGGTGCCCGTGATCCGCAGACAGACCTGCGATCTGCTTCGATTTTTACTGACGGAAAAACAGCCCTTTTCCATTCTCGAAGTGGGAAGCGCCATCGGCTTTTCCGCCCTTTTTATGGCGGAGCACATGCCGCAGGGAGCGCATATCACAACGATCGAGAAAGATGAAAAGCGCGCGCTGCAGGCAAAAGAAAACATCGGTGCTTTTCATAAGGGTGAAGAGATCACATTGCTGGTGGGGGATGCTGCTGATATCCTTGAGACATTGCAGGAAGACAGTTTTGACCTGATCTTTATGGATGCGGCAAAAGGACAGTATATCCGTTTTCTGCCCCGGGTGAAAACGCTTCTGAAACATGGCGGACTTCTGGTTTCGGATAACGTCCTGTCCGACGGACAGATCATCGAATCCCGCTTTGCGGTAACCCGGAGAAACCGGACCATCCACCAAAGAATGCGGGACTACCTGTTCGCCCTGACCCACGACGACGAACTGGTAACCACCATCCTGACCGTCGCAGACGGAACGGCGCTGTCGGTGAAGCATAGTGATATCGGGGAAATGGTGATATCGGGGAAATGGTGATATCGGGGAAATGGTGATATCGGGGAAATGGTGATATCGGGGAAACGGTGATATCGGGGAAACGGTGATACCGGGGAAATAGTGATACCGGGGATACGGTGATACCGGAAATACAGTGGTACTGGGAAATACAGTGATACCGAAAACCGTGATATCGGATATACTGTGATAATAGGGAATTTGCGCTGTATCGATGATATAAGAAAAAAGGCTTCCCCCTGGGGTCGCTAAGCGCCGGTGGCGCTTGCCCAGCGTGGACCGAGCCGGCAGGCGAGACGGCTGTCGCCGAAGGCGACTGATGAGGGGTCATTATCCCGAAAAACAAGGGTAGTGTAAAAGTCCGATATGAAAATACGAAGCGAAACACTACTGATCAATTGAGAAAAGAGGTAACATATATGCTCAAGCAACTCTCCGTATATGCGGAAAACAAAAAAGGTAACTTACAGAGGATCACCGGAACCCTGGCTGATCGAGGCATCAATATCTGGGGATCCGTCACCAACGACAGCGCGGAATACGGGATCATCCGTATGATCGTGGAAAAGCCCGAAGAGGCGCAGCAGATATTGCAGGAAGCGGGATATCTGGCAAAACTGTCGGATGTCATCGGTGTGGAAATGGCTGATGAAGTCGGCGCGTTGAACAAACTTCTGATCGCTCTGACCGAAAGCAACATCAATGTCGATTACATCTACCTGTCCTTCAACCGTGAATCCGGACAGCCCGTTCAGATCCTGCATACCCAGGATACGCCTGAGGTTGCATCCTGCTTAAATGCGAAGGGATTCCGATTGCTGTAAGGCAGAGATGTGTAAATGAAAGATTACGAATGATCAATTATTAGCGAAGAGTCCGATATGAAAAATCGGAGCGAAAGAATAGAGTTTTCATGGAGAGATTAACATGCCGAAAGATCCAGTTATGCTGCTTAGTTTTGTCAATACACAACTTCGTGACAACTACGCATCCCTTTCCGATCTGGCAGCCTCTTACGGGGTTCCCGAAGAGGAGATCAAAGAGAAGATCGGTTCTATCGGTTATACTTATGACGCACAGCAGAACCGTTTTACAAATGCGTGAAAAGGTTAGCGGCTGCTAATTTTCGGATGGATTTAACGATGGTTGAAGTAGTGCAAAGTCCGGTGTAGAAACCGGTGGTAATATCTAATTTATTATAAGGAGAAAAAACAATGAAACAAAAACCAGTTGTACTTATGGTACTTGACGGCTACGGCCTGACAGACGAAACAAGGGCAAATGCCGTAGCAATGGCAAAAACCCCGGTAATGGACAAACTGATGGCAGAATGCCCTTTCCAGAAGGGTTATGCTTCCGGTCTTGCAGTCGGACTTCCCGACGGACAGATGGGTAACTCTGAGGTTGGACATATGAATATCGGTTCCGGTCGTGTCATCTACCAGGACCTGACCCTGATCACCAAGTATATCGAGGATGGCGTTTTCTTCAAAAACGAAGAACTCCTTCGTGCCATCAATAACTGCAAAGAACATAAGAGTGACCTGCATATCTGGGGCCTTCTTTCCGACGGCGGCGTGCACAGCCACAACACCCACCTGTATGCGATCTTAGAGCTTTGCAAAAAAGAGAACTTTGAAGATGTTTACGTACATGCATTTTTCGACGGTCGTGATACACCGCCTGCATCCGGCAAAGGCTATCTGCAGGAGCTGGTAGACGAGATGGCAAAGATCGGTGTCGGCAAGGTTGCTTCCCTTTCCGGAAGATACTATGCAATGGACAGAGATAATAACTGGGACCGCATCCAGCTTGCATACGATTCTCTGGTACTTGGCACCGGCGAAAAGGGCACGGATCCCGTAGAGGCTATGCAGGCATCCTACGATAAGGAAGTGACCGATGAGTTCGTACTTCCTACCGTGATCACAGATGAAAATGGCGAGCCTCTGTCCCTGGTAAAACCGAATGATTCCGTGATCTTCTTTAACTTCCGTCCCGACAGGGCCAGAGAGATCACCAAGGCATTCTGCTTTACCGATGAAGATATCGCAGCACAGCCCGGGGATGCATCGGATTCTAAGTGCATCAAATTCTTAAAGCGTGCAAACGGCTACATGCCTCTTTGCTATGTATGCTTCAAAGACTATGATGAGACCATCCCGAACAAGTTCGTAGCTTTCAAGAAAGAAGAGATCAAAAATACCCTTGGCGAGTACCTTGCTGCAAACGGCTTAAAGCAGCTTCGTATCGCTGAGACGGAAAAGTATGCACATGTAACCTTCTTCTTCAACGGCGGTATCGAGGAGCCTAACAAAGGTGAGGATCGTATCCTTGTTAATTCTCCTGCGGTTGCAACCTATGACCTGCAGCCGGAAATGAGTGCTCCCGAAGTATCCGAAAAACTCGATGAGAAGATTACTTCCGGCGAATATGATGTGATCATCATCAACTTTGCAAACCCCGACATGGTAGGCCACACCGGCGTGCTTGAAGCAGCCATTGCAGCGGTAGAGCGCATTGATCAGTGTGTGGGCGCAGCTGTGGATGCTGTTAAGAAGATGGACGGCGTGCTCTTTATCTGCGCTGACCACGGAAACTGCGAGCAGATGGTCAACTTCGAGACCGGCGCACCGCATACCGCACATACCACCAACCCGGTTCCCTTCATCCTGTTCAACTATGACCCGGCTTACACCCTGCGTGAGGGCGGAAGACTTTGCGATATCGCACCCACCCTTCTTCAGGTAATGGATCTGCCGCAGCCTGCAGAAATGACAGGTGAAAGCCTGCTGGTACGCAAATAATTTTTCAATAGGGCTTAGGGTGTCAATGGGGACGGTTCTTTTTGACACCCTGTTTCTTTGGGCGTCGAGTGTCAAATGGGGACGGTTCTTTTGGTGTCAAGTGTGGGACGGTTCTCTGTGACAACCTGTTTTACAAGGTTGTCAGAGAGAACCGTCCCCATTGACACCCCCATTGACACCCGCCAAGAAAGGACCGCCATGGCAGGAAACTCAGAATACTATAAAGCGCAGCGCGCGAAGAGAAAAAAAGAGATCGCCAGACTCAAAAGCGAATTACCTCCATACGTGGCACCTTACCTGGTAGACAAAGAACTGACCAGTCAGTTGTCTACCGTGATCGCCTATGCAAATGACCTGCTGATTTTTTTCCGCTTTATCAAAGACGAAAACCCACAGGCCAAGGACCTGGCACTAAAGGATATCCCGATTTCCCTTCTGGAGAATCTGACCTCCGAGGATATCAACGAATTCCAGCAGTATCTTTCCTATTATCAGGGAAATGACCATTCCTACAACAACGATACCAAAGGCATTGCCCGCCGCATGGCAGCGGTACGTGGGTTTTTCAAATATTGCTATGAACATGAATACCTGCCGAAGGACCCTACGGTAGGTGCCGCAAAACGAAAAAAACAGCCGAAGAAAGACATCGTCCGGATGAATTCGGAAGAAGTGGGCAGACTGCTTCAATATACGGAAAATACGCATGCTTCGAGCAATCATGAAAAGAAGTGCAGGGAAAAATCCCGGCTGCGAGATACGGCCATCCTGTCTCTGATGCTCGGCACCGGCATCCGTATCTCAGAGTGCGCGGGACTTGATGTATCCGACCTGAATTTTGATGAGGGAAGTTTTATCGTGGTCCGCAAGGGCGGCAATCAGGCAAAACTCTATTTTAATGACGACACCGCAGCGACGCTGCTTGATTATATCAATTTAGAGCGCCCGCAGTATGTGGAAGATAAGAACGAAAAGGCCCTCTTTTTATCCAACCAGAAACAACGGATGAATGTACAATCCATCCGCAAAGTCATCAATAAATTCGCAAGGGAAGCGGTTCCCGATAAACACATCACGCCCCATAAACTGCGCAGCACCTTCGGTACCGCGCTCTACCACCAAAGCGGCGATATCCGCCTGGTAGCCGACGTCCTCGGGCATGTGGACATCAACACCACCTCCCGCAACTACGTAGCAACGGAGGACGAACACCGCCGCATGGCAGCCAAGGCGAATTTGTATGGAACGCAATAACAAAAAGACATTCAACAAGTGTAAGTAAAAGATGACAAAAAAGACATTACAGAATTAAAAGCAAATTAGAGAATGGGGGGATCTTATGACCGAGAATATAGATACTACCACAGAAAACAATTATGGGAAACAGCTTACCGATTCCCTTACCGGCATCCTGAAAGGTGATACTGATCTTGATCAGGCGAGGGAAGAAAGATTGAGGAAAAAGTATGCAGTTACTGATTGACTTAATTCAGAATAAAAACGCAAGACGATCGATCGGTCTGCAAAAATGCGTACCTGCTGTAATGCTTGTAATCATGATACTGATAATGTTTCCGGGGTCTGTGTTTGCAGACCCCGAAGTTATATCGGAACAAACCGAAGATACGAAGCTTCAGACGGAAGAGATCACCGGCGAAACCGAAGATGATGGTTATGATGATTATGCTGAAGACGATGACGTTGAACCGGCGTATTCGGATACGGCTTTGTCTGCTATGTCCATCGAGGACTTAGAACAGCAAGGCGATGGGAGTTTTATTGACACATTATACAGCAAAGGTTATTACTTTCTGCGGCTTTCGGGCAGGATCAGACCGCGGACAAAAACAAAGATCGTTGTATCCTCTGCAAACCCTGCGGTTGTCAGTCCGAAAGAAGGTTTTCGGGAAAAGGAGTTTGCGGGTTACACCTATAATGCGAGCGAAAGAGAGGTAAGCTGGGATATTGAGCTGAATCTGAATGACTATGGAAAAGCGGATGTGGTTATACAGGCAGGAGCTTCGGTTTGCAGGGTGCATCTGTATATCTGCCCGGAGGAAGTGGGGCAGCTTACGGTTTCCAAGAAATCATTTGATACGGCGCTTTTGAAATGGACCCCGTTAGGAGTATGCGATGGCTACTATGTGTATCGATTCGTTCGTGACGGTGCGGACCGGAATGCGCCGCAGCCAGTTATGACACTGCCTGCAGACGCATCCTCCACCGAGATCAAATGTGATCCCTATATAAAGCAGGAATTCTTTGTCATCCCTTTTATGAAAACAAATGAGGGTAAGATTTTTTACGCAGACTGGAAGATCAGATCAGACTCGGACGATCCTGTTCGCGACGGCGATGTCAGTATCCGTCTGATGGATGATTCGAATAACAAACCCGGCAGCTATCTGTCATCGGCGATCACTTCGGTGAAAAATGCGGGAAAGGCGCAGCTTGTCACCTGGCATGAAGTCGCGGATGCTGCAGCCTGGCAGGTCATAAGGAGTGAGTCGGAAAACGGTGTTTATAAACCGGTGACCGATTGGATGACGAAAGGGTATCGTGCACAGATCGCAGGAAAGCGAGGACATACCTACTATTACAGGATTCAGGTCCGGTATCCGGACGGGAAGATCTTTCAGTCGGAAGAGGTCTCCCTCTATCTGCCGCCGGCAAAAGCAGCCGCAAAAAAATCCGTGCCTGTCAAAACCAAACAAACACTCAAAAAGGGACAGTATTCGGAATGGTATAACTGGTCCTGTGCGGATGAGACTTACTATTATCAAAAAGGCGGAAAACTTCATGTGGTCGTGGTCAGGGACGCGAAACTCTATGATTACACCCTCAGCGGAAAACTGAAGATCAAAAAGAAGAAGACTGTCAATATCGGAAAGCATGATACCTGGGGCGCTTTTTACTACGGCGAGGACGGAAATTACTATGTCGCCACCGGTTTTCTGAATGATGAGGAAAACCCTGACAAGATCGTCGTGAAAGTTGTCAAGTATAACAGCGCCTGGAAAAAGTGCGGTACCTGCAATATCAAAGGCAATGCCTCGAATCAGTTTGTCGGAATATGGGATCAGTTTAAGGCCGGAAACGGACGGATGGCAATGAAAGGCGATACGCTGGTCCTGTTTATGGCGAGAGGCATGTTTGCCGGTGAGGACGGCACCAGGCATCAGAGCAATATCGGGTTTGCGATCCATACAAAGGATATGACCTACAATATGGCAGATATGAGCTACGTCAGCCATTCCTTTAACCAATTCGTGAAAATCAAGGGCGATACCATATATCAGTTAGATCACGGTGATGCCTATCCGAGAGCGCTCCGGCTGACGATTACAAGGCAGTATGATCCCTATAGGAATTATGAGACGGATTATTTCTACGGGTTTGATCATTTCAATATGGAAACCAAAGTTGATCCCGAAACGGTTGATCTGTTTCGTGCGATCGGAAAAGGGGGCAACTACACCGGTATAAATGCAGGCGGTATGGAGGTCGGAAAAGAGCACGTTCTTGTGACGGCTCTTTCCACGCCGCAAGGGGAGAAGGTTGCAGGGGTGACGGGCAATAAAGAAACCTACAAGCGCAATGTACTTTTGATCACCTGTAAAAAAGACGGCTCGGATATCCATCTTCAGTGGCTGACAAGGTACAATCCCAAGAAGTCGAAAACCACCGTCGGCGAAAGCCGGATCATCAAGATCTCGGACGAACTGTTTGCGATCATGTACTCTGTTTACAGCGAAAAAGATCCAAAGGGAGTTCTTCATTACGTGCTTTTGGATGATACGGGAAAAGTCCTTGCGAAAAAGAAATATAAGAACATGATCTTTACCGGTGGAACGCAGCCAGTCTTTTTTAACGGACAGATCTTCTGGTCAGATGTGGAAGAAAACGACGGAAAGAGCACGATATACCATTACAGCATACCGGTGGGGATGTAGGGGTTTTACTTGCGTAATGGATTTTTACGTGCTATAATATTTTGGATTGTGGGCATGAGGCCTGATGCAGGAAAAACTGACTGCTGACAGGACCGATATGTGAGAATGAAAAATTGTGCCAAGGGCATTTAAAGGAGGATTTTTTTACAATGAGCGTACAGGTAGAAAAACTGGAGCATAACATGGCGAAACTGACCATCACGGTTCCTGCTGAGGAGCTGAATGAGGCAGTGAAGAAGGTATATCAGAGACAGAAAAAGAACATCTCTGTTCCCGGCTTCCGTAAGGGCAAGGTGCCTCTTGCCATGGTTGAGAAGATGTATGGAAAGGGAATCTTTTTAGAGGATGCAGCAAACGATCTGTTTTCTCCCACTTATGCAAAGGCCTATGATGAGTGCGGCGAGGATATCGTTTCATCCCCGAAGGTAACGGTCATTCAGCTGCAGCCGGATCAGGATTTCATCTATGAGGCTGAGGTTGCCTTAAAGCCCGGCGTTGAACTCGGTAAATACAAAGGCGTTAAGATCGCTAAGGTTGATGTCGAAGTAACAGATGCGGATATCGATGAAGTGATCGACCGCGAGCGTCGCAACAATGCACGTGAGATGACCATTGAGGATCGTCCGGTTCAGGATAAGGATAAAGTGACCATTGACTTTGAGGGCTTCGTTGATGATGAGCCGTTCGATGGTGGCAAGGGTGAGGATTATGAGCTTGTGATCGGTTCCCATTCTTTCATCGATACCTTTGAAGAGCAGCTCATCGGCAAGAATATCGGTGATGCAGTTGACGTTAATGTGACCTTCCCGGAGGATTATCATGCGGAAGATCTGGCAGGCAAGCCCGCACTTTTCAAGGTAACGGTTAAGGGTATCAAGGAAGAGCAGCTTCCTGAGGCAGATGATGAGTTTGCAAGCGAGGTATCCGAATATGATACCATCGCTGAATACAGAGACAGCATTCGTGAAGAGCTCGCAGAGAAGAAACAGAAGAGCGCGAATGATGAGAAGGAAAAAGCAGCCATTGAGGCCGTGATCGCTGACAGCCGTATGGATATTCCGGAAGCAATGATCGAGACGACTCAGCAGCAGATGCTCGAAGAGTTTGAACAGAGGATCACCAGCCAGGGACTTTCCTTTGACCAGTATAAGATGTTCACCGGTACGGATGAAGAAAAGATGCTTGAACAGATCAGACCGCAGGCAGAGCTTCGGATCAAATCCCGTCTGGTTCTTGAAGCCATCGTAGAGGCTGAAGGCATTCAGGCAACTGAGGAAGATTTTGAAGAAGAAGTAAAGAAGGTTGCTGAGGCTTATCGCATGGAGCAGGATAAAGCAAAAGAAATGATCGGCGAGGCAGGCAAAGAAGAGATTATGAAGGATCTGGCAGTAACCAAAGCTGCTGAGCTTGTCAGAGACAGCGCAGTAGAGGCTTAAGAGCCGATAAATGAAATTATTAATAGCACTGCAGAAGGCTCATTATGAGAATACGAAGCCGATAAATGAAATCCTTAATTAGGAGGAGAAAAGATGAGTTTGGTACCTTACGTCATTGAACAGACATCCCGCGGTGAGCGGTCATATGATATCTATTCCAGGCTTTTAAAAGAAAGGATCATCTTCCTCGGTGAAGAGGTGGACAGTACTTCTGCCAGCGTGGTTGTGGCACAGCTTCTCTTCCTTGAAGCAGAAGACCCGGATAAGGATGTTCAGCTTTATATCAATTCGCCCGGCGGTTCCATTACGGACGGTATGGCGATCTATGATACGATGCAGTATATCAAGTGCGATGTTTCCACGATCTGTGTAGGACTGGCAGCCAGCATGGGCGCTTTCCTTCTGGCAGGCGGCACCAAGGGCAAGAGGCTTGCACTTCCTAATGCAGAGATCATGATCCATCAGCCCCTTGGCGGTTCCAAAGGACAGGCAACTGAGATCGAGATCGCAGCAAAGCATATCATTCAGACCAAAGAGAGGATGAACAAGATCCTTTCTGCTAATACAGGACAGCCCTTAGAGGTGATTGCAGCAGATACAGAGCGTGATAACTGGATGCTCGCTCCTGAGGCGCTCAAATACGGCCTGATCGACCGCGTGATCGAGAACAGGGCTGAGACCGAAGAAAAAGATAAGAAGAAATCATAAGGGGAGAAGATGGCAAACAGGTTTATGGAAGGACATGTAAGATGCTCTTTTTGCGGCAGGAATGAGAATCAGGTAGACAAACTGATCGCCGGCCCTACCGGAGTATATATCTGCGACGAATGTATCGATATGTGCGTAGATATCATGGAAGAAGAGTATGAAAAAGAGCAGGCTCTCGGTGTGAAACCGGAGGAAGACCTGAAACTGTTAAAACCGGCTGAGCTCAGAGAGTTCCTTGATGACTATGTGATCGGACAGGAACAGGCCAAGAAGGTGCTTTCCGTTGCGGTGTATAACCATTATAAGAGGGTGACGGCTCCGAAGGATCTTGATGATGTGGAGCTGCAAAAAAGCAACATCCTGATGATCGGTCCTACCGGATCCGGAAAAACCTATATGGCACAGACGCTGGCCAAGATCATCAATGTACCGTTTGCCATTGCAGATGCGACGACATTGACAGAAGCCGGTTATGTGGGTGAAGATGTTGAAAACATCCTGCTGAAGCTCATTCAGGCAGCAGATTATGATGTGGAAAAAGCGGAATACGGGATCATCTATATCGATGAGATCGATAAGATCACCAAAAAAGGGGAAAACGTTTCCATTACCAGAGATGTTTCCGGTGAAGGCGTGCAGCAGGCCCTCTTGAAGATCATCGAAGGAACGGTTGCATCGGTTCCGCCGCAGGGAGGCAGAAAGCATCCCCATCAGGAACTGATCCAGATCAATACATCGAATATCCTGTTTATCTGCTCAGGCGCTTTTGACGGGCTTGAGAAGATCGTGGAGAACAGGCTGGACCGCAAATCCATCGGTTTTGATAATGAGATCGGCAGCAAGCAGGCAGTAGAGATCGGTGAAGTCTTCAAAGAAGTCGTGCCGCAGGATCTTGTGAAATTCGGACTGATCCCTGAGTTTGTCGGCCGTGTGCCGATCACGGTAAATCTGGATGGACTTGACCAGGAAGCACTGGAGAGGATTTTGACGGAGCCCAAGAGCGCACTGATAAAACAGTATAAGAAACTCTTCCGCATGGATGATGTGGAATTGGAGTTCGAGCCGGAAGCAGTCAGCATGATCGCAAAGCTTGCGCTTGAGAGAAAAACCGGTGCCAGAGGACTTCGTTCCATTATGGAAGGCATTATGCTGGATGTGATGTATGAGATTCCTTCGGATTATACCATTGAGAAATGCATCATCACTGAAGAAGTTGTGAAGGGCGAAAAGAAACCAATCGTCATTCGCAGCACAGATGAGGAGCCGAAGAAGAAAGGGGCATAAAGCTTTTTTGAACGGCTGTGATTAAGTTATATAAGTTATGTTTCATATCGCGCTGCCAATAGGCAGCGCGTATGTATATTTTGTTAAAGAGTTACACGAATAAGGAGCTACTATGGAAGGTGCAATTCTGAGTATGGACAATTCAATCAAACCGAATGCCCGCAAAATGCCGGTGATACCGTTAAAGAACACGTGTATTTTACCGGATTCCATTGCGCATTTCGATCTGAACAGACCGAAATCCATCGCTTCCGTGGAAAAAGCAATGTCCATGGAGCAGGTGTTGTTTCTGACAGCACAGAAAAGAGGCGATGTGGCGAAGCCTGGGTTCAATGATCTGTATGAGATCGGAACCTATGCCAGGATCAAGCAGATCATCAAGATGCCAAACAAGATCGTTCGGGTTCTGGCCGAAGGAATCTGCCGGAGCAAACTTCTGGCGTTTGATGATAACGAGTGTTATATGGGCGCTGTTGAGATCATAGAAGATGATCATATGGGAGAAGAGATCTCTGAAAACCATGCGGAGGCGATGCGGCGTCAGCTTTTGGAAATGCATCAGCAATATTCTGCGCTGATCCGGAAAAATGACCAGGGGCTGTTGAAGCATTTATCGGAACTGGAAGATCTCTCAAAACTCATGGACCAGATGACTGTGAATCTTCCGGTACCCTTCGAGAAGAAGCAGGCAGTCCTGGAAAGAGTAAATCTTAAATTGAGATTTGATTATCTGATGGAGCTGTTTCAGAAGGAGATCGAGGTCATGTCGATCCGAAAAGACATCTCGGACAAGGTCAAAGAAAGGGTTGAAAAGAATCAGAGAGAGTATGTCCTTCGGGAGCAGCTCCGTTATATCCGGGAAGAGTTAGGCGACGAAAGCTCGGTCTCGGATGCAGATGCGCTCAAAGAAAAGCTAGAGAAAATAAAGGCATCGAAAGAAGTTAAGTCTAAAATTAAAAAAGAAATCTCGCGTTTTGAACGGATGGGCAATAACTCTTCGGAAGCAAGCGTACAGCGGAGTTACATTGAAACCCTTCTGGAAATGCCCTGGGATAAAAAGTCAAAAGACAACAAAGATCTGAAGAAGGCTGAGAAAATCCTGAAGGAAGATCATTACGGTCTTGAAAAAGTAAAAGAGCGGATCGTGGAATATCTGGCTGTGCGCCAGCTGAAAGATAAGGGCGGCAGCCCGACGATCATCTGTCTTGCAGGCCCTCCCGGAACCGGAAAAACATCTATTGCAAAAAGCATGGCAAGGGCAATGGATAAAAAGTATGTTCGGATCTCGCTTGGCGGTGTCAGGGATGAGGCCGAGATCCGCGGACACAGAAGAACGTATATCGGCGCCATGCCGGGCAGGCTTGTGACGGCTATCAAACAGGCAGGGGTTAAAAATCCGCTGATCCTGCTCGATGAGATCGATAAGATGGGGCGGGATTATAGGGGTGATATTTCATCAGCCATGCTGGAAGTGCTTGACAGTGAACAGATTGTGCACTTCAGAGATCATTTCCTCGAGCTTCCGTTAGTCCTTTTAGAAGTGACTCTTGTAG
>JAEEKC010000190.1 GCA_016282215.1 Lachnospiraceae bacterium | reverse complement strand
ACACTGCCACCGGTACTCGGTGCATAAAAACGCGCCGTGGCGGTCATCCTGTCCGGAGACACCGAAACCACCATGGTTTCCTGCTCTGCATAAATCGGCGTCGGTATCAGCGGCACGATGGTCGGTCCTGACTGCGGCAGCGCCTGAATCGCTGCATATACAGCCTTGATGTCAAATTGAGCAATACGCTTTGACTGCAGATAAGCAGTCACTTCATTGATATCGAGCTCAGCTCCGCCATCGGTTGCCGGATACAGCTCAAGTCCCGTACCGACAGATGATATATTCAAACGAAAAAATGAATTCATGCTAATCCCCCTTAATTCATACTAAGCCTTACTGTGTAATATCCCCATATAGGCTCCCATCTTCGTTTTCATTTTCGAAAGGGCTCTTGTATGCAGCTGTGATACTCTTGATTCGGAAACCTCCAGCACGCTGCTGATCTCCTTTAAGGTCATCTCCTCATAGTAGTAAAGGGTGATAACCGTCTTTTCCTTATCCGTCAAAAGTTCCAGTGCTTCGATCAGTTTTGCCTTCAGCTCAGCCTTTTCCAAAACGGCCTCCGGCTGCTGAAAATCCTCAGATACCCTGCTGGCCGATTCATTCGGGATGTCGCTGCCGGTTTCCAGATACTCATTCAGCGAAACGACACCGGTTACCTTCATTTGTGTCTGCCAGTCCAGATACTCTTCACTTGAAATCCCAAGACCTTCCGCGATCTCTTCCTCGGTCGCTTCGCGGCCTTTTTCTGCCTGTATTTTATTGCAGACCTGATCGATCTGACGCTGTCTCTGCCGGATCGTTCTCGGGATCCAGTCCATCTTGCGGATCTGGTCCAGGATCGAGCCCCTGATCCGAAGCGACGCATAGGTCTCGAATTTTACATCTTTAAATGCATCAAATTTATCGATCGCATCGATCAGTCCGAACACGCCATAGCCTACAAGATCGTCAAATTCAACGTTGTTGCCAAGGTACATATTCAGACGCCCTGCCACCAGCTTCACAAGGGGTGCATACTCCAGGATCAGTTTCTCCCGAAGATCATCCCTCCTCGTCCTTGCATAATCGATCCAAAGTCGCTTCCTTGCGGCTTCATCCATTGTGTAACCTCCCCCAAATAAACTACGCCTCATGTTCCTTTTCGATCACGGAGCCGTCCTCGTTTTCAAGCCTTGCCGCCTCTTCTTCCGCAAGCCGCTTTGCTTCCTCTTCCGCTGCCGCCTCTTCCTGCTTTCGCCTTTCCTCCACTGCCTCGGTGGTCATCCCCGCCTTATCAAAAACGAGTTTGATCACGCAGCCGAAGATGTAAAAGCCGATGAGCACCAGCAGGATCGTGATGAGAGAATCCTTTAATTCATAATGCCCCAGATAGGTGACGATGGCTGCGCTAAGACCTGCGCTCAGCGTCACCAGGAGCGGGATTTTTCGTGTGTCCATGTCGAATATCCAAAGTAATAGCTATTTAGCCATGCATACTCAAAAATGCTTCGCATTTTTTCGTTGTACGGCATTCGCCGTATATATCCGGTCTCGTCTTCTATCTCTCGCATGCAAGCATGCGTCGATATCAGCCGAGCCCGTCTATGCATGGCTCATTTTAAATCACATATTCATCCCTCCCCACCGCACGAATCAGAAATGATCCGTTGGCAGGGTAGTAGATGACGGTCCGTCCGAAGTTCTTTCCTGTATCTTCCGCCAGGATGGGGATACGCAGCTCACCCAGTTTTTTCTTGACGGCTTCCACATTTCTTGCGCCCACCTGCGCTGTCCCGGGCTTGCCGGAAAACGCAAACATCTGCGCGCCGCCGGCGATCTTGGATTCCAGCCTCGTACGGGTTGCCCCTGCGGCAACCAGCTGCCGGATCAGCTCATCGATCCCGGTATCTGCAAATTTCGGTATATTTGAATTATCTCTGATGGCCGTACTGTCAGGCAGCATGATATGCGCAAGTCCGCCTATCCCCTTCAGCGGATCACGTATTGCTATCCCGACACAGGAACCCAGTCCCAGAGTCGTCAGTCCGTCAGGCGCTTTGCAGATCTTGAGGTCTGCCATCCCGACTTTTACGATCTCACCCATGATAAAACTCCTGCTACACTTTATGCACTAAACCTGAATACCCAGCGATGCCATGATCTTGTCATACGATTCGAGATCCGGCACCAGGATAAAGAATCCGTCAATCTCTTTTTCATCCGTAAACTGTGTCTGGATCAGGAGCATCTTGTCCCCCACTTCACCAAACTCGATGGCCGGCACGGAAAGGATCGCCCCCGCCATATCGATACTCAGATCAGGAATAGAGGGATAAATGGTCATATTGGTCAACATGGAAAGGGAATTCAGATAAGCGCCCGTGATGATGTTACCGATCTCCTTGAGGGCCGACAGTTCCATCTCATCAAAACCGCCTTCCGTCTTGCCGCCGCTGCCAACGCCCATCAACTGATTGACAAAGATATGCGCTGCTTCTTCCTGCAGCAGGAACATGATGCTTCCCGTGATATCTCCTTCTACCAGCAGATAGATGCCCGCCATGATCTGCTCTTCACCGCCCATGATCGCGCCCACCTCCTGGAAGTTCAGGAGTTTGACCTGCGGCACTTTCATATCCACTTTCTGACCGAGCATCTGCGCCAATGCCGTTGTTGCATTACCGGCTCCGATATTTCCGATCTCCTTGAGTACATCAAAGTACTGTTGGGAGACATTGTTCAAATCAAAACTACTCATAACTTTCCTTCTCTTTCCTGTGAAAAAAAAGTACGTCCGGGCACCAAAGATCATCTCCGGGCCCGGTCGTTTCAAAACATTTAAGCACCGGCAACTTCCTTATCACCGAATGTTGCGCCGATATCCAGAAGGGAGATCAGCCTGTCTCTCTCCTCATCCTTACCGACACCGAACAGAAAACTGGCAACTGAATCCTTGGAATTATATGCCACTTTCTCGATCTGTCCGGAATCCAAGGTGATCACCTCAAGTACCTCATCAACCAAAACGCCGATGCTGTCACCGGACTCCAGTTTAATGATGATGATACGGGTTGTTTTGGTGATCTCATCTGCCGGCAGCCCCATCTTGATACGGAGGCTGATCACCGGGATCACCTCACCGCGAAGGTTCAATACGCCCTTGATATGTGCGGATACATTCGGCACGCGGGTGATCCGCTGCATTCTTACGATATTATCTACATATTTGATGTCGATCCCGAATACCTCTTCCCCGTAGCGGATCACGATATACTGAACTGACTCAAATTCCTGCTGCTGCATTTCCATAATCTCATCCATCTTACGGTCCCCCTTAAATCAGTGCGTTGGTATCCAGGATCAGCGCTACTTCGCCATCGCCGAGGATGGTCGCGCCGCTGATGATCTTGGATTTGTTGATATACTTGCCCAGTGACTTGATAACGATCTCCTGCTGACCCATCAGCTCATCCACGATGAGGCCGGCCAGTTTATCGCCCTTCTTGACGATGATGACCAGAAGATTGTCATCTGGGCTCTTGGTAGATTCAATGGAAAGCACCTGGTTCATGCGGATCAGCGGAACTACGGTACCACGCAGATTCATCACTTCCTTATTCTCAACCAGTTTCACTTCATTCTTGGCCACATCCTCGATCGTCTGGATCGAGCCAAGGGAGATCGCATACTTCTCACCGCCGATCTCAACCATGAGCGCCTGAATGATGGCCAGGGTGAGCGGCAGGCGGATCGTAAAGGTGGAACCTTCGCCAAGCTTCGTCTTGACATCTACTTCACCGGAAAGGGATTCGATCTTGGATTTCACCACGTCAAGTCCCACGCCTCTTCCGGAAATATCCGTTACCTGTTTCGCTGTGGAGAAACTCGGCAGGAACAACAGATTGACAATATCCTTATCATCCATGTTCTCAGCCTGCTCAGCCGTGATAGTGCCGCGCTCGATGGCTTTCTGGCGGACAGCATCCACATTAATGCCGTTACCGTCATCCCCGACTTCGATCACGACGGTATTGCCGTCCTGATATGCATTCAGGAATACGGTTCCCTCTTCCGGCTTGCCTCTCTGTGCACGGACATCCGGTGTCTCAAGACCATGGTCTGCGGAATTACGTAAAAGGTGCATCAGCGGATCGCCGATCTCATCAACCACGGTACGGTCAAGCTCTGTCTCCTCACCGGACATCTTCAGTGTGATCTTCTTATTCAGCTGCTTGGACAGATCCCTGATCATCTTCGGGAATTTCTGTACAACAGTTTCAATGGGTACCATTCGAACCTTCATAACGGATTCATGAAGATTGGTGGTCACACTCTCGAGGTACTCGATCTGCTCATTAAAGGCACCGCCTGTTACCATGCCTTCCTGTGTGGAAGCGGATACCAGGGAGTTCTTTGCGATGATCAGCTCGCTGACGAGATTCATCAGTACGTCGAGTTTTTCAATATCGACACGAACGGTGCGGTTGACGATGGGTTTTGCCACCTTCTTATCCGCTGCGCCGCCCTTTGCTGCCTGCGCATTTGCTTTATCAGCAGCCGCCGGAACATGCATGCCAGGTGCCGAAGCAGTTTCTTTTGCTTCTTCAGCCGCACCCGCTTTGGCCGCCGGCTGAATATCGATCTGGCCGACATAAGCGGCCTCGATCTCGGAAACGTTCATGATCGCTTTTTTCACAGCGTCAGCATCCTGCTCTGAAATGATGATCATGGAAAAATCTTTTTCAAATTTCTCGTCCTCAATATCCTGTGCGGAAGGACTCGAAACAATGATCTCACCCAGTTCTTCGATGGCCTTGAACACCAGGAATGCTCTGGCCGCCTTCAGGATACAGCTTTCCTGCACATAAACTGTTGCGCCGTAAACCTTCTTGCCCTGTGCAACCGCCTCTCCAAGCACCTTATTCTCGGTGCTGCCGAGTTTGATCTGCTGCCACTTGCCGCGGTCTTCTTCCTCGGCCGCCTCTTCCTGTGCACCGCTATCTTCAGCCTCAGCTGTCTCTTCCTGCGCAGCTGCCGGCTCTGCCTTTTCTTCCGGTGCGGATTTCCCATCCAGATAATCCTTCAATGCCTTGATCAGATGCTCATTGGCATTGTCGCCTTCATCTGAAGTCGACTGGATGTTTTCCGTGTATTCTTCCAACGCGTCAAGGCATTGGAATAAAAGATCCACCATCGGACCATCCACTTTGATGGTATTGTTGCGCACTTCGGAAAACACGTTTTCCATATCATGCGTCAGATTCTGCATGCGCTTGTAACCCATGGTTCCGGCCATGCCCTTCAGCGTATGGGCACTGCGGAAGATCTCGTTAATGGTGTCCATGTTGTCGGGCTCCTGCTCAAGGATCATGAACTGGTCCGAAAGCGTCTGCAGATGTTCTTTGGTTTCATCGAGGAAAATTTCGAGATATTGTGTTACATCCATGTTATTTAACCCCCACGTGTTTTGTGATGGCCGAAGCCAGATTTTCCAATGGTTCCACTTCGTCAGACAATCCTCTTGTTACTGCGGCTCTGGGCATTCCGTAGACAGCACAGGTAGACTGCTCCTGCGTGATGACATGGCATTTTTTCCTGGGCTTTAAGTTGGAGATCCCCTCCGAACCGTCCGCTCCCATACCTGTCATGACCACACAGACCACATTCTTGTAACCGCAATCCGCCAGAGATTCGTACATAAAGTTGGCACAGGGTTTCACGCCCTCCCTGTGGGGTCCGTCCGTCAGATGGACCACATGGCTTCCGCCTTTTTGTACGATGTTCATGTGCTTGCCGCCCGGCGCGATATACGCATGGCCGCTCAGGATCTGCGTACCTTCCGCCGCTTCCTCTACTGTCAGACGGCTCTGGGAATTGAGCCTTTCCGCCAGTGATGCCGTAAACCCGGCCGGCATATGCTGAACGACCAGCACAGGCGCATCCAGATTTCCCGGAAGAAGCGGGATCACCGACTGCAATGCTCTCGGTCCGCCGGTAGATGATGCGATGGCCACGATCTTGTCACCGCTCTCTCCTCGAAATGCACTCTTTCCTGTCAGCGGCATCTGCAAAGGCTGACTCATCGCTGCCTGAAATCCCGGCACAGCCTTTGGCGCTTTGGCAGGGGCAGGCACTCTCGAAAAGATCAGATGCGCCCTGGACACCTCGTAAAGCTTGTCCAGAAACTCTTTGGTGAACTCTTCGTTCTTCGCCCCCATGATGGAACTCGGTTTATGGATAAAATCCACTGCTCCCAGTTCGAGTGCCTCAATGGTGATCTTCGCGCCTTCTGTGGTTTCTGTAGAAAAAACCATGATCCTGACGCGTTTTTTCATCTCCTGAAGATTGCGAAGCACCGTCAGACCGTCCATCCTGGGCATGACCATGTCCATGACGACTGCATCATAGGTATTTGCCTTCAGAAGATTCAGGCCTTCTTCCCCATTGGATGCCGTATCGCCGACCTCAAAACGATCGTCTGAATGAATCATATCACAGACTAACCTTCTCATGAGTGCAGAGTCATCTATGATAAGGATTTTTTTCTTCACAACACTGATACCCCCGTAAAAAGACTATCCATTCCTTCTCTGTCTGTTCTTTCTCTCTTCTTCAAAGATATACCGGATGATCTCCTCGCGTACCTCATTTTCCATGTTCAGGTATTTTACGCGGTGCTCATACTGTCCTTCTTTTCCGGGCACCTCATAGGAATCGAGGATCTTGCCGGTGATATCGTATTCCTTGTCTTTACCGTTTATATTGAGCACATAGGTCAGATAGATCAGTGTCCCCGGCTCATAGCGGGACTTGGAAACAAAACGCACGCCGCCGCCGCTGATATCCACGATCACGCTGTGGGTCATGGGCAATCCGGCCTGATAATACTTCTCATTGCGCTGTGCGGCCTCTAACTCCTGTTCCTCTAACTTGCGGGACGACATTTTTAAGATGCAGGCAAAACGATAATACTCACGGCGCTGATACTTGCGAAGGTTCGTTGTCGGCTCGCAGAGCAGGATATAGGTAGCGCCCGTTTTATAGCGGTCCTTCACCCTGGCATTGCACTGATACAGACCGTTTGATGTGTAAAAATAGAAATCAAAAACGCCGCCCACGGGAAGCAGGATCAGCTTGGATTTTTCCATGGGCATATGGATCTCAAACTCTTCATCCGAGAGCACGTCATACACTCTGGACTCATAGTTTTTCTTCCCTTCCGGCTCATTTTTGTCCTTTACCATAATATCTACTTTATTTCCCGGACTGACGATCTTTGTCAACATATGGTTCCCCTTTTGATTGAAATTGTTTTGTTGTTATCAAGCCCTCTTGTTTGCAATGATGTGTGT
>JAEEKC010000189.1 GCA_016282215.1 Lachnospiraceae bacterium | reverse complement strand
TTCGTTTACTGTTTCTTTTGTGCTTTCAGCTTAACTCTTTTTCACCTTGATCTTTGCTTTCGGAGCGCCGGCTGTCTTAAGCTGCTTTTTCACTTGCTTCTTGTCTTTTGCGCTGTGAACGATAATCGTCAGTTTGCCACCGGTTTTCAGAGATCCCTTCTTGAATTTTGGAACACTGTTAAGCTTCAGTGTCTTAACCGATGATCCGGCAAGAGCGTTTTTCTCAAATGTTTTCACATTTGCTCCAACAACAAGTTTCTTAACCTTTTTCTTACCCTTAAGAATCTTGGCCGAAATCTTTGTCACCTTATGAACCTTGCCATTCGCATCCACAATTGTATCCGGGATCGTAACAGTCGATTTCGTTCCATCAATTTTATTAACTGCTACATCACCGTTCTTCTCAGCCTTAAAGTTAACAGTTGCTTTCTTTCCGTCAGCTGCAGTTTCCGTTACCGTAGCCTTTGTAATATTTCCCTTGGCATTTACTACGACATTCGACTTCTGAGCAGCACCGCTTTCCTTTACTGTCTTGGTCTGAAGGGTTTCAGCTCCGGTCTTATCATTTGTGGACTTTGTTTCGGTGACGGTCTTTGTCACCTTTCCTTTGACATCTTTTGATACTGTTTTGGCTGTATAGTCGCCATCCGGCTGAGTCACCTTCTTCTGCTCAGTGGACGTTCCGTCATTCTTTACCGTATCCTTGGTTTCGGTTACCACGCCCTTTCCATCGGTTGACTTTGTCTGAACAACTTCCTTGGTCTTGCCGTCCTTGTCAGTGGTTACGGTCTTTTTCTCGTAATCGCCATTAGGCTTCAATTCGGAAGTGCTCTCCTTCTTGGAGCCATCGGTATTCACAACAGTTTCCTGTGTCTTAACCGTACCGTCTTTTTCGGTAGTGGTTGTTTTCTCGGATACGGTGCCGTTCGGTGCGGTTACCTTTTCTTTTTCTGTGACAGAGCCGTCCGTATTCTTCACAACGGTTTTTTCAGTAGTTGTGCCATCTGCTGCAGTATGTGTTTCCGTTGTGGTTGCAGCATCGGTCACTGTCAAAGTGCCCTTCTTGAATGTAATGTCATAGCAATCGGTCACATCCTCACCGGCACTGTTCTTGATCACAACCTTACTGATCACATTGTCGCTGCTTCCCACCTTGGTCTGTGTACCTGTAATGGTAACCGAAACAATGGTGTCGCCCTCAAGAAGATCATTTTCCGAATACGTATATGCATCCTTTGTAAGGGCCTTGCCATCATATACCTTACTAGCACTGTCGGCAGTAATGGTTATTGCTTTCTTAGCAATTGTAACCTTTACACAATTGGCTGTGATATCACCATATTTTTCATCTCCTACAACCTTGAACCATACATTATAGGTTCCCGTGTCTGTTTTTTCGGGGATGGATGCTGTCCACTTTTTGTCTTTCTCCTGAGATGTTCCATCAAATTCAGGTGCCGTGGTTGCATTGTCACCAATTGCGTAATACAAGGTACAACCCTCAGGTAGCACAATCTTCGAAACATCGATCAGTTGGATCGTTTTCCTGGTATACAACAAACTGCTGTCGGTTACTTTAGACATCGCACTCATAATCTGCAGGATTGCAATTTTATGCTCAGCGTCCTTCAGTTTCTGAAGCATGTCTTCTTTAACCTTCTCTTTCTGGTCACTGGTTAAACCGTCATACGCTTTTCTGGCTGATATAACAGCATCCGAATCTTCTGCAGTTACACTGTTACTTGCAGGCAACGCACTGATCGTTTCCATTACAGCATTTGCTGCCGCCGTATCGGCTGCTTCCTTCTCCGCTGCCTTCATTGCCTTGGTCTTTGCCTTTGAGACAGCATCCGCTGCTGCATTCTTTGCTTCAGTCACTTCATCGATCGTAGTTGCATTATCGATAGCTGTCTTACCATCCGTGATCGCCTGAGTAAGTGCTGTCCACTCATCTTCATCGTAGTCATTTTCGCTCTTACTGCCAAGCAATGTATCAAGCTCGCCCTTTGCCTCGGTCTGCAAAGTGGAAAGAGCTACTATTGACGCACTTACGCAGAGTGGTGTCGTATCATAATAATCGTCACCTCCCGGTACTTTGTACCACACATAGTAGGTTCCGACTTCGGTCCCGATAGGAATAGATGTACTCCATCCCGTAGTCGGTGCTGTCGTGTTATCGGTTCCAATTGCGTAGTTCATCGTACCGCCTTCGACAGTTCCTGCGCTTACAAGTTCCTGAGCCTGTCCATTAGAAAGCAGTATTTTCGCCACAGGATTTTCCTTGATGACAGCCGGGTTCTTTTGCTTGATGCTTACTTCACCATTTACAAATTCTACTTTGACTTCGTCTACCATCAGCTCCACTTCGTCTGCACTGACACCATCATAAAGCTTTATGGTATAATGCTTGCCGGAAACGGATTTAATCCAATGTGTCCCCCGCTGCAGCAGCAAGATTGTATCGCCATTCTTCACATTATTCACAGCCAGTCGATTATCGTAGTCACCAGACGAAAAATGTTCATAAGCCAAATTGACGATCGTTCCGTCTACATCATTAGGGATTATCGCTTGAACAATTGGCACATATGCTGTGCTTCTCGCTCGTATTATGTTCCCACCAGCGTTACTACCGAGACCTATCGAACGCCAGGTCATTTTGCGCTGCCCATCCTCGATTTTGCCAAGTTCTCCAGGATAATTGCCCTTGTTATTCTTGATAGATAAATAGTTACAATCAGCAGTCGCAAAGTCATCGGGCAGATTCATAGTGAAATCAACCGGTAAGTCAATATCATTTACATTATTACCGCTTGATACAATGATCGGATCATTGTCACCGGCACTGGCAAGCACTCTATAGTTTGGAATGGTATTAAACTGCACTGATTTGATTCCGCTCCCATTACCAAAACTAACCGGGATCACCGTAATATAAACCTCGCGTTTTATCACGATCTTGGTTCCTTCAGGAATCGTACCATCACTATTTGTTGTCACTTGACCGGCTGTCACCAATGCTTTAAGTGCTGCCTTGTTCTGATTGTCCTTAGTAACCTTATCAACATCTTCCAATGCTTTCTGAATTACTCTATTAAGAAGCTGCCTTTCTTCATCTGTCTCAGGAACCTTAAAATCGAAACTGTTCATCATGCTTTCAAGCTTAGGCTTATCTTCCTCACCTACACTGGGCTCGCCGTCAGGCTTTGATACTTCAGCCTTGCCGGTAGTTGGATCTGCCTCCTCTACAGTGACACCTCCCAGTCCTGTTTGCACCCACACGGCCTTCAGTGTGTAGTCAGATGTAACATGCGTTGTATCAAACTGAAATTCTTTCCCATTCTCATCCTGCCAATAGCAAAATTCGAACTCGGCATCGATGGGATCACTTGGCTGAGTCGCAAACTTTCCGGCTCCAACTCTCTGCAATATAGGTTCGTTGGTTCCATGTCCATTCATATCGAAGGTCACGGTATACCATTTCCTGGTCATTGATACCTCGGCATACATTTCATCGGTATATTCCCCGACAATTTCTGCTGATTCCTTGTCCGCGCCTGCTGCGAACATCGGCATATATTCGGTTTCGTCAGCAGTCGTTACAGGTTGACGAACGGGAACACTTGCGCCATTGCCTTGATAACCAAACGCTATTCCGTCATACGCAGTCAGTGTGTCTGAGTTGACCTCCTTCCAAATTTCAGGATGATCACCGTACCCCTTGCCCTGTCGTCCTTGAACGCCGCCAATGACAGTAAGTCTGGCGGTAGTGCTTCCGAGGACCACTCCATTACCTGCGCCGTTAATGCCGCATCCGGCCCAGCCTCCGCGGTTTACATTGTAAGCACTGCCGGAAAGGCTTCCGCTCTGGCTGCCGCTGTCACCATCGCCGCCATTGCCACCATTGCCACCTCGAACAGTCACGATGGCATGACCATCGATGAAAAAGGATCTACTGCTGTAAATACGAAGACCGTTACCGCCACTGCCGCCATATCCGGTTGTATAGGTTTTAAAACTGGTCGCCTTGATTGACTGACCGTTTCCGCCATTGCCGCCAATGATGTTCACGATACCGCCGTGAATCGCCATCCTGCCATACTGAATATCATCACCATAAGTATCCCCGGAAATAAAAAGGGCTTCCGAGTCTGCTTTTCCTCCGTTTTGGCCTTGGTAAGAATCCGAAGTTGTTACCTGTGCCGGGCTGTCGCCGTCCTTGCCCTTGAAGGTCAGTTTACCCATTGTGCTCTCATCCTCGGACCGCGCATAAACACTCAGCGTACCGGGTTCTTTCACACCGTCAAAATTAATACCTACTCTTGTTCTTCCATTAACTGTCAGTTCCTTGCCATCCTCAAGGATCAAATTCACATCCCCTGCGACACGCACTTCGCCGTTGATCGTCACATTCTGGCTGACCTTATACCAGGTTTCCTGTCCCGCCGTTCCCCAGAGGGTATCCGTGCTGGAAAGCTCAGGGATATCACTCAAATTGACAATCGAGTAACTCACATTGGCAGTTTTACCTTCCACCGTAATGCTGGCTACATATTTACCCACCTCGGTAGGAATACCGGAGAATGCTTCGCCATCCTTGGTATAGGTAATGGTATAATCATCCGGGAAAGCGACGGTATCATATCCTTCGCTCAGTATCGCAGGTTTTTCCGTGCCATCCTTGACCAGATCACTTGGCGCAATGATGCTCAGTGTTACACTCTTCTCTCCAACATGATTATTATCTGTATCACTGCAAGTTGCCGTAATAGTCGCCCCTTCGACACTATAGCTCCATTTGTGGGTATGACTCAGATTCCTGACAGTCATATACTGCTCTCTTGCATAATCATTATTGACCTCGGATACGATACTATTAGGTTGCTTTTCGGGATGTGCTTCGAAACCACAGGCAACGCTCATGGCATCGGCAACCTTCAGACTGCCATGGCTTGTGTTTCCGCTGCCTGCGCCTATGCCGACTGCGCCCTTTTCACAGACTGCATAGACTGTACCACCCCAGATGTTGACATCGCCGCCTGCTGCTCCGTTGCCACCTCCGATCGCAGCAGCGCCAGACTCACCAGTCGCATTCAGGATACCTGTATCTTTACTCTGCGCAAAAATGTTCAGCGTTGCATTTGTAGTAGTAATACCCTTGCCTGCATTCAAAGTAGCACCGTCACTGAGGATCAGATTGACCGTTCCATTCAAGGTCACACGGCCGGAAAGTGTCACGTTACCGCGAACGACATACCATCCCTCGCTCCATGTGTTACCGGGCCAGTTGGCCGACAATACTGTATAATCAATCGGCGTCTCAGCACTGCCACTTTCTCCCTGATAGCTCACCGCCTCGTGAGCAGTCCGGTTCACAACCATAAAAGGTGTTCTTATATAGTTACTATCTTTAAGGATGATCGGACCGGTAGCGCCCGAATTGCCACCGCCATAAAGATACATCCCATCGGCCAGAGTCAAACCGGTGCTAATACCCTCTGATCCGGATGCAGTAATTATTCCGCCATAGATGTTGATGTTGCCTTCGCCACCGATTCCGGCTATGCTATCACCGGTTGCAACCAGAGCGCCTGTGCCCTCGCTCTGTGCATAGACATTAAGGGTTGCACCGTCAGAAACCTCTATTCCCTTATTGGCGGCCAGGGTTTTTCCGTCGCTGAGGATCAGGTTCACTGTACCGGTAATTTCAACTCGGTTGGAAAGGCTCACATTGCTACTTACCACAAACCACCGCTCTGCATAGGGATTGCCCCATTCCGTATCGTCAGCTTTCACATTAAGATATTTAGAAGTGCTCTTATCTGTTGTTCCATCCCTATAAGAAACAGCCTCAACATCCGGGAGTCCAATCGTGTAGTCCAAGGATGCCGTTACACCATTTATGGTGACGCTGGCAGTATATGTTCCTTCTTCAATAGGGACTCCGCTAAAGGTGCTGTCGTCCTTCTTACTGTATACGATCTTCGGCTCACAGAAAAAGATCCCATCGTTGCCGCTTACCGTCGCCGGTTTTTCATTGCCGTCCCATGCCAGGTTTTCCGGCGCATTGATGGTCAGAGTCCCGCTTAATTCACCCGGATGTAACCCGTCACTGTTTCCGCAGGTCGAAGTTATGGTCGCTCCTTCTACATTAGTGGTTAACTCGTGCTTATGATCGAGAATTGTGATATATTTGAATCTTCTCCCACTGTACGGGCTTCTCATAATATTTTCAGGATCCTCTTCGGGATTCGGCGAATCACTGCCGTATACGGCACCACCAGCAACGAACAATCTGGCGCTTTCTCCCCATGTATCGTAGATTACTTCCTCTTTTGCCGCAACCTTTCCACCAATACCCACTTCAGGACCGTATGCGATCACTTTGCCCCCGTAGACTTCGACTTCCGGTCCGGGATATTTAACAATGTCATACTTATCACAACCTCCATGACCGATACCCGCAGCTCCGAGCTCTACGAAATAACTTGTTCTTGGTTCAGTACGGCCGGTGGCAGTTATCTCTCCACCATAGATAATAACCTTGCTTCCGGCGTCCGAACTACAGTCGCAACCGGTTCCTATACCCGAAGCGCCGGTAGCGTTTATCGATCCACCATAAATACAGATAATTCCACAATTACCCTTCCTACCGCCACCGATACCTGCAGCATATTTTCCTCCGGTCGCGGTCACCGTACCGCCATGGATGTTGACAGTACCATTGGCACCATTGCCACCGATTCCCGCATTTTCATTGCCGCCGGTGGCTACCAGCGCGCCAGTGCCACCGCTCTGACCATAGATGTTGAGGGTGTTGCCCGCTGTAACCGCAATGCCTCCGCCAGCGGTCAAAGTCGCACCGTCGCAAAGGATCAGGTTCACCGTACCTTTGACTGTGATGCGGCTGGAATAAGTCTTGTCTTCTTTCAGCACATACCATGTTTCCTGTCCCGCTGTTCCCCACGCGTTCTGATCTGATATCGTCTCGTAGTCCATGCAAGGCGTTGCAGCCTTCACAGTCCCGCTGCTCTCATCCCAGGCCTGATAGGGGACAGCATCGGCAGCAAATACCATCAGACTCTTCCCCGGTATCATCCCCAGCATGAACGCCAGGCTGAGCATGAATAACATTGCTTTTCTTCCGAATTTCATTTTCTGTTTCATGTTGTAACTCTCCTCCCTTTCATGTTTAATTATCTATATAAAAAGCACCCGCTCATAGCCGACGGCCTCTAACCGTCAGATATGATCGAGTGCTTTATGATCACGCAAGAAACCAAAAGGCAGAAAATGCCTTATCTTTCTTTCTTTCTTTCTTTCTTTCTAGAGATTGTAGTTTATTATACATAGATGTCAAATCCTTTTGATCTAAAAAATCCAATTCCTTTTGGTTTTATCCCCTATTTAACAGTATGACCTGAAATAGTCTGCCCCGCCTCATCGTCTCCAATCATCTTGTTAATCGGATGAATGAAGTAATTGTATCATAAACTGTGCAATTTTGCTACAAAAAACTTGTTTTTCGGGCAAAAAATATTCAAATTGCACGAAACCGTTTTCGCTATCCGGTAAAAAGGCATTTGCAATCGTTTTGGCCGTTGTTTTTTGTTACTGTAAGAATCTATCAACTGCAAGACGCAATCGGTAATTTATCTATGACATTCTCGGTGACATTCTCGGTGACTCTTTTGGTGAAAACGCTTTGTGGCCAAAAGAAAAAAGGTGCCAAAACGGCACCTCATATCGAAGAAAATGGGTGTCGAAACGACACCTTTCTGCAAAAGGGGTGTCGAAATGGCACCCCTGATTTCTTGTCTCGAATTTGTGATATGCGCCCATTTAGGGTAACACATATACGATGACTGCATCCTTATTGGATAACAATGAGATGCTCTTTTTGTTTATATTTCATGCGCCGCGTTAAAGTGTTAAAGCAATCAGCTACTTCCAGGGTCTTAGGGCGGGACGCCCTATTCCGGATGCAATCAGCAGCCGGCTTATGCCTGCACCCGGCAGGCGTATCCTGTTAATCATTTCTACAACAATTAAAAACATCGGAAATTTTCATTCCACAAGTGGAATTGCCCGCATTTACTGGCTCCGAAGGCATTCCACGAGTGGAATTTTATTTGACGCCACGGAGAACGCTTTTGCAAATTGAAATTGAGCATTTTTCAGATCGATTCCACGAGTGGAATTTTCAAAAACTCCAGTATTTATGCGGCCTTATGACCATTCCACAAGTGGAATTTTCTACTTTTTCACATCTTTCTACGAAAAATCCGCATTTTCCTCGAATTCCACGAGTGGAATAATTTTTTAAAAAATTTTTTCTCATTATCGCATTTCATCGCCTACATATATTTTGAGAGAGAGTTTTAAAAGTTTCTTGAACCGGGAAATTTCTATTAAACATAAACTAGGAAAAATTGAACAGAGAATTATACCGGTGAGAAAAATAAAAAAAGGGAGGTGATGTCTATTGTATAGCGATAAAGAATATTTGCAGGCGGCTTTGGACAATGGTATGATAGACATGACCACTTTACAAGCCGAAATGGATATGGCTGAAAGAAAGAAATACCTGGCAATGCACGAACACCGTGTGTGGCAGGGAGCAAATGGTTTTTGGTTTACGTATTTGCAAAGCGGAAACGGAAGGAGGATGATCAAAAGAAGGAACCGCCAGGACATTGATGAATGTATCATTGAGTATTACAGGGAATTAACGTTTAATCCTACGATAAAAGATACATTTTATATGTGGCTGGATGAAAAACTGGAAACGAAGGAAATCGTAAAGGGAACCTATGACAAATATGAGAATGATTTCAAAAGGTTCTTTGACAGCTTTGGAAAATTCAAGATCAAACAGGTGGATGAGGATATGCTTGAAACATTTATCCGAAAGACCATCGGGGAAAAAGAGCTGACAAACAAAGCATATTCCGGACTTCGTACACTTCTGATCGGGATATTTAAATATGCCAAAAGAAAGAAGTATACCGATATCAGTATTTCGACATTCTTTAAAGACCTGCAGCTTTCATCGAAGGTTTTCAAACAAAATCCGAAGGACAAAAAGACGGCGGTCTTTTCTGAGTCGGAGACAGAAATCATTACAACACATTTGAAACAGTTTCCTTCGTTAATTCACTACGGTATGCTGTTGTGTTTTCAAACGGGTATCAGAGTTGGCGAATTGGTAGCCTTGAAGTACTCGGATGTTGAAGGCGATACAGTACACATTCAAAGACAGGAAATAAAATATAAAAAGAATGGGAAGACGGTTGTTGAGATCGTAGAGTACACCAAGACAGAAGCCGGGAACAGATATATTATTCTGACAGAAAATGCGAAGGAAACATTACGGCTGATGAAGCAGTACAGTTATACGGATTTTATTATGGAACGGGATAAAAGAATCCGGTGCAGCACGATCAATCACGAGCTTTACAGGGTGTGTAAAAGGTGTAATCTGGCTCCGAGATCCATGCACAAGATCAGAAGGACCTATGCGACTACGCTGATCGATGCAGGTGTCGATGACGCGATTACAATGGAAATGCTCGGACACTCTGACATAACAACAACGCGGAAATTCTACTATTATTGCCGTAGTGATGAAGCAAAGAAAAAAGCGCAGATAAACCGCGCCATTACTTGTTGAACATTCGTTCTGATTACACTTGTGATTACCCGGGAGTTTCGTAAACGCCGAAACCCGCATAATTACTGGGGATATCGAGCAGGGGAAGAGGGAATCGAACCCCCGTTAACGGTTTTGGAGACCGCCGCACTACCGCTGTACTATTCCCCTATGATTTTTTCACGCAAGGATGATTATAGCACGAAGAAATATCGATTGCAAGCAGAAAAATCTTTTTGCACTGCAACCAAAGGAATGCTATGATTGTATTATATACAAAG
>JAEEKC010000029.1 GCA_016282215.1 Lachnospiraceae bacterium | reverse complement strand
TCAACGCCGTCATCATCCTTGTAAATCAGGCTTGTCCCTTCAATACGATAACCATTGGCAAGTGACAGTGTCTTCGGCTCTGCCAGGCTCTGCACGCTGCCGAGCCTGGTATCATCGGTCTTGACCGAGTTTCCGGCCGAATCAAGAAGGTCATCCAGCTCAACCGTATACTTTCCTTCTTCTCCGGTAGCCTTCATGGTCAGCTTTGCGGTATAGGCATAACCGCGGTTATCGAACAGGCTGACGGAAACGATACGTCCTGCTTCGGAAGAAACCTGGGGATCGTTTTTATCAATGATGCCCTGTACATAAGCCTTGGTGGTTGCTTCGGGCGGGTAAGTCAGGTTCTCGGGACTCATGATCTGCAGTGCGCTCACCGTATCCTTGCGGATCTTGCCCGTCTGCTGATCTACCTGCCAGCCCATAACATTGTAACCGTTTGAGCTCATGGCCAGGTTTCCTGCGCCGTCTACATAGAAGGAACCGTCTCTGGTAAAGAAGTTCTTGGTTCCGTCGTTCACTACGAAGAACGAATCACCTGTAATTCTGATATCAAAGGGATTGCCGGTTGACTGAGAAGATCCGGCCGTCTCGATATTGATCTTGGTCGCGCCGCTCTTAACACCGAGACCTACCTGACGGGCATTGACACCGGCCTTACCGGTATCCGGATTTGCACCCGATGCGGTCTGCGTTGTCTGATACATAAGCTCGGAAAAAGTCACCGACTGTGCTTTATAAGATGTGGTATTGACATTGGCGATGTTATTACCGATAACATCCATTTTGATCTGGTGTGTTTTCAGACCGGAAACGCCTGAATAAAGTGATCTCATCATAAGGCAGTGCCCTCCTTGTTTTTCTTTCCGTTACTTCGCCGGTCGTTTTTTCACTCCCGGCTTTGGCGTCCCTGCCTTAAACCTGCGCTGCGCCTTCCGTGGCGGCAACCTCTGTCACTTCCTCTGCGCCTGTTTCCTCTGCGCTGTTATTATCTGTATCGGCATTTGCTGCCGCATTCTTAACGATTTCAGACATTTTTGCGATATACTTTTCGATCACACTGCGATTTTCCGCTGATAAAAATCCGAGCTGATAGTCATTCATGGAAGTATACACCTGCGCGATCCCTTCCATTCTCGATCTGTCATTCTCCGACAGATTCTCGATCGTCGGCAGTTTCTCCAGCTCAGACAGAAGCGCTTTTGCGATATCGGATGCGTCGAGATAATCCCGGTCGCAGACATGCGTTACATCCTCTAAGGAATAGAGCGATCCGTCAATGGAAAGCAGCGCCTTGCCGGCTTCATACTTCACAAATTCCACCTTGCCCATGACTGTCGATTCCTGACCGCTCTCAGAGGTTGTGGTGATCTCCACCGTCTGCCCAACCAGAGAAGAAGCTCTCGACAGATCCATGTTATTGGACATATTCTGCATCTGCTCTACTTCCGAGAAAGTCGCGTATTGTGCAATATATTCCGTATTGGATGTCGGCTCCAAAGGATCCTGGAATTTCATCTGCGCTACCAAAAGCTGCAGGAAATCATCCTTTCCCATGGTATTGCCGCCCTTTTCCGTCGCTTTGCTGCTCGATACCGTCGCCTGCGCATTTAAAACGCCGTCTGTTACACTCGCTGTCAAACCCATATCTGTACCTCCGAATTCATCACTAGTTCTCGACTCCGTATTATCATACCTGATAACTCATCCGATTCCCGCCCATGCGCATCATCTCAACCTCAAGACGTTCCGCCTGCGTCATCTCTTCCGCTGCTTCTTCTTCATCTCCGATCTCATTAAGATCCAAGATCCTGCGCGGATTCTTGATACCTGCCATCCGCTCAGCTTCTTTCTCAGCCTGCTCACCGCTCTGGTCTAAGTTCTGCTCAAGCTGATGACCTGCCACGGTCACTTCGAGCGCCTCAACTTTTACACCCTGCTCAACGAGCGCATCACGAAGCTGCTGCAGCTGGCTTTCGAGTGCTGCCCTGACCGCATCATCCGATGCCTGCAGCTGACCTCTGACCATGCCGTTATCCGACTGCAGGATCAGACGAATGCTTCCTAAGTTTGCAGGATTGAGCATCATCTCCATGCTGGTCATCTTATCCCCGCCGCTGACCCTGGCATGCTCAGCGATCTGATCGATCACTTCCTGGGTCTGCTTTGAAGAAAGCGTCTGTTCAAAACGTTCCACCGGACTTTCCGCATTCCGAAGAGCCGTCTGATCGACAGGTGCCTGCGCACCGGCCTGAAGTGCCTGTGGCTGCTCACCATCGGATTTGCTGTTTTTCTCACCGCTGTCGTCTTTACTGCTATGTTCTGCCTTTGTCTCTTCTTTTACGGCAGTCGTCTGTGCATTGACTTCATCTGAAGAGATGATCTGAATATCCTGATCATCAGCTTCTTCCACCATTTCCGGTCTAAACTCTTCGCCCTTCAGGGATTCAAAAACGGCCTCTCCCTGCTCTGCCGTTTCAAAACCATCTGCGAGTGCTGCCTGTCTTGCGATCTCATCTGTCAGCTCTTCAAGGCTCATTCCCAGTTCATTTGCCACATCAGAAAGATCCGCAGTCAGATCTGCGGAAAGATCTTTGACAATACCTGTCAGTTCTTCACTCATCAGAATATCTGCCTGACCGATACCCTGAAGCTGCGATAAAAGCTGCGCCAGATTGCCCTGCTGCATCAGGTCCGCAGCCGTCAGTCCAAGCTGCTCCATAACGGAAACAAGCTCTTCCTCCGACACGCCAAGAGCCTCAGCTGCCTTTGCAACTGCATCGTCAGCCGCGTCTGCAGCTGCCCGGGATGCGTCCGCTGTCTTAGCCGTTGCCTTATCCTGCGCTGAGGTCTTCGCATTTTCTTTGATCTTATTTGCTTTTGCTGCGTTTTTCTTAGCAGCCTCAGAAACATCATTCGTCTTCTTTGCGCCGGAGCTGTTCTTCACATCCGCTCCCGAAGCATCATTATCAGACCTGCTGCCCTTTGCCATGTTCATCAGGTCTTCTCCGGCCTGCCTGCCGGCATCACGCGCCCTGTCCATAATATCGGAAAAAGCATTGTTGCCTTCCTGGGTTTTCTGACTCTGGCCGCTCTGTCCTGCCAGTCCCGGTATGGGCATTCCCGCGCCTAAAACATCATTCACTTTTGCCATATCCTGTCCTTTCGCAAAGGTACAAGCCCCTGCCTTCGGATCGCTCCCCGTCCTTCCGTGTCCGGGTTCGCTTTTTTCACGCTCACATCCTTGTACTTATGTTATCGGATGATATGGGAGTTTTCTTTATATTATATTTTGCTTGCGAACCGTCCCGTCTTCACGATTTGCTGCGAATAGTTACTTAGGGTCCATGATTTTGGTTATTCTCGCCGCAACCGCCGAATCCATGACGCCCAGGATCTTGCCGCGGTCCTCCGCTGTCATGACACCCAGGATCCGCGCTACCAGATCGAGGTTATCCGTCATCGATTCAAAAATGGCCGCCGCCTGTTTCGGCTTCATTTCGGAATACGCCTGCGCGTAATCCTGAATCTCCTTAGTCTCTTCCTGCTCCCGGACCACTTCTTTATAGAGGGCCTCAGCCGTGGCCGCATCCATGCCCTCATAGTATTTCACATACTCATCAGCGCCGGGCCCCTTGTCTGCATAAACGACCTCTTCATAAAACTCATTTTTAATCTTCTGGAATTCCACCTGCTGTTTCTCAAAAGTCTGCAGCCTGGCAATCTCTGCCTGCATCTGCTCTAAGGTCGCCTTGTTCTGCTCATTGGTGGTATTGGCCGCATCCAGCTGCAGCTGCAGCGTGCGGATCTGCATCACGGCATCTTCCATGGAATCATATCCCTCCGTTGTATCCGCCGTTTCCTCCATTCCGGGCAGCGCCGACGACGGCAGGATCTTGTTCAAAACAGGCACATCTTTCAATACCGGCGTCGCCACATTCGTTCCGATACTGCCCACATCGAGCTTGATCAAAAGCGCCAGGATCGCCAGCCAGATAATGATGATAAAAAGCGTTACAATAGCAATAGAGATCGGATGGCCGTCGGAATCCGGATCGATATTCGCCTCTTCCTGCGCCAGCTCCTTCGCCCTGCGCTTGGCTTCCTTTTTCGCCGCCTTCTGCTCCTGCTTAAATTTCTTCTTTTCTTCTTTGATGCGCTTCGCCTCGTCCGCCTGGGACGGCGCAGCTACCGCTGTGGTTTCATCTGCCATATCTTTTACCCCTGCTTCTTCTGTCCGTAGGTATAACTCGTCAGCTCATCGATCTGCTTGCTCTCCTCAGCCTTCTCTTCCTGCAGAAACTCCTGAAAAGCCCTGTCCTTCAAAATCTCGTGTGTCTTTACATCCTGCATCAGCTCTACCATAGCCAGGCGTTTTTCCTCCACCACCTGCTCGGCACGCTTGATGGCCTTCTTTTGCTCTGCGATCGCCTCTTTTTGCAGCTCCCGCGAGAGTTTGTTGTCCTCGATATCCCGAATAGACAGACTCTCCTGCTGTACCAGCCTCCTGGCTTCCTGCTCCAAAAACTCGGCATGCTGTTTTAACTGCTCCAGCTTTTCCTCTTCTTCGGCAAGTGCCACATTCGCCGCTGCATATTCATTTTTGGCCTGCGTCTCAAGCTTTTCCTTGACCGTCAGGATATTCTGCATGCGATATCGAAATCTAGCCATTCATATTCCTTTATATCAATCATTTGCAAAAATATCTCTATAAAAACATCTCAATCACAAAACAATCTCTATTCCGAATAATCTCATTTAATTAAATATTTCATTTCATCAAAAACTCATTTAAGCAAATATTTCTGCTAATTGAATATCTCTTTTAATTAAAAATTTCTTCTAGCAGTTTCATCTCATCGTCAAATGCAAACTTCTCATCCGTCTGCTGGCAGAGAAACTCATTGACTGCGTCGATCTTTTCGATCGCAAAATCGATATTCGGATTCGATCCCCGCTTATAGGCGCCGATATTGATCAGATCCTCCGCCTCGCGGTATGTGGCCATAACATTCCGAAGGCGCCCCGCTGCCTGCTTATGCTCCTTAGTCGCGATCTGACTCATGCACCTTGAAATGCTCTGCAGCACATCGATGGCCGGATAATGATTCCTGTGGGCGATCTTGCGGTCTAACATGATATGACCGTCCAAAATGGATCTGGCCGTATCCGTGATGGGCTCATTAAAATCATCGCCATCCACAAGCACCGTATAAAGCCCCGTGATGGAACCCTTTGCATCCCTGCCTGCCCGTTCCAAAAGCTTTGGCATCTCCGAATACACGCTCGGCGGATAGCCACGGGTCACCGGAGGTTCACCGCTGGCCAGACCGATCTCACGCTGCGCCATGGAAAAACGCGTCAGCGAATCCATCATCAAAAGCACGTCTTTTCCTTTATCACGAAAATACTCCGCAATGGCCGTCGCGGTCTTTGCGGCTTTGTTACGTTCCAGCGCCGGCTTATCGGAAGTAGCTACCACAACAACGCTGCGCTTCATGCCCTCCGGACCGAGATCCCGTTCCACAAACTCGCGTACCTCTCGGCCGCGCTCGCCGATCAGCGCGATCACATTGATATCAGCTACCGTATTGCGGGCAAACATACCCATCAGCGTGGATTTTCCGACACCGGAGCCGGCAAAGATGCCGATCCGCTGCCCCTTGCCAACCGTGATCAGACCATCAACCGCCTTGACCCCCAGCGGCAGCACGCTGTCAATGATCTCGCGTTTCATGGGATCCGGCGGCGGTGCATCCACAGGGTATTCCTCTGCGCCTTTCATAAAATCAGGATCCCCGTCCAGCCGGCCCAGGCCGTCCAGCGTTTTTCCGAGAAGCTCTTCGCCTACTTTTACCGTCAGCGGATAGCCTTCATTTTCCACCACGCAGCCGCCGCCAATCCCATCTGTTACCTCAAAAGGCATCAGCACAGTGCGCCCGCCTTTAAAACCTACAACCTCGGCATGGATATAATCACCGTCACGTCCGACCTTGTAAATACGGCAAAGATCCCCAAGCCTTGCATCCGGACCTGCGGACTCAATGGTCAGGCCGACCATCTTGACGACCGACCCCAGCCGCCGGAAGAAGGTATCCTGACGAAGCATGCTGTATCTTGAAAAATCGATTACTGTGTTGTCCATAGCGCTTATTGTACGCCCCTCATCAGTCGCCTTTGGCGACAGCTTCCCCCCAGGGGGAAGCCTTTGTTTATTTGTATCCGGTTTCTATGACTGCCTCCTTGCCCCTTCATAAGCCAGAAGCATCAGTTTCTTCCGAAGTTCCTCCAACTGCACCGTCAGCGAACAATCATAAATCCCGTCGTCCGTTTCGATCAGGCATTGATTCTTCGTCAGCGCGATATCCTCCACCAATTCCATGGTCGCCGCTTCCGGAATGTTGCAGTCATTTCGAAGCTGTGTCTTTTGCATGGAAAGGGCGGAATAATCCGCAGGTGACACATGAATCAGATAAGTGCCGCTGGACTCGAGCGCATGCATGGTATTGGTGATCATATGATTGATGATATTCCGGTATCCCGAAAGGTCTACCGTAAAGATCTGCTCATAAATACCGGTCAGTTCCTCCACCAGATGCGGTTCCATCAGCCGCATTTTTTCATCATACTCCTGCTGCAGTTCTGCCTTCTTTTCCGCATATTCCCGCTTTGCCTGATCAGCGATCTGCTGTGCCTCGGCCTGTCCCGCTTCATACCCCTGCGCATGCCCCTCGGACTTTGCCTGTTCAAGGAGCTGGCTTGCCTGGCGCTCCGCCTCTGCCATGGCCTGTGCCACCAGCTGCTGCGCCTGATCCTGTGCCTGCGAGATCAGCGCATCCGCTTCATCGCTGGCTCTTTGGATGATCTCCTCACTGACGCCGGTGCCCATAGTCGCATGGTCTACCACCTCAGCAGTAAGCCCCGAAGAAAAACCGTTGCCCGAAAAGCTGTCGTCCGCCCCCACTGTTACCGTGCGGTCCGGATCAGGCGCCTGCTCTGCGCCAAAATCATCACTGAACGGATCTCCTTTTGGCATTTCCCCGAAAAGTGCAGAAACAGACGGATCCTCTTCCGCCTGGGAAGGCTCACCGTCTCCATAGGGATCAAAACCATATTTTGCAATGGGGTCATTGCTATCCGGCTGCTCCGGCGGCAATTCCCCCACTTTTTCCAAAAACAATGCATCTGCGTCGATCACGTGGACATTTTCCTGCTCCACATTCACGTATGACGCTTTTAGTATTCTGTTTCCGTTCCTAGACAACAATCTCGTCACCTCCGCCTCTGGAGATTACGATCTCACCCGCATCCTCTAACTTACGGATGATATTAACGATCTTCTGCTGCGCTTCCTCAACATCCTTCATACGGACAGGACCCATAAAGTCCATATCCTCCTTGATCATGGATGCCAGACGTTTCGACAGGTTGTTGAAGATCGCATTCTGAACCTGCTCGTTTGCACCCTTCAGGGAAATGGCCAGATCGGAATTTTCCACATCACGCAGCACGCGCTGGATCGCCCGGTCGTCGAGAAGCAGGATATCCTCGAAGACGAACATCTTCTTGCGGATCTCGTCTGCGAGCTCGGGATCCTCGATCTCCAAAGTCTCCATGATATGCTTTTCTGTTCCGCGGTCTACCGTATTCAAAATCTCGACTACCGCATCGACGCCACCGATAATGTTGTATTCCTGGTTGACCAGCGAAGCCAGCTTGGTTTCCAAAATCCTCTCCACCTCCTTGATGACATCAGGGGATGTACGGTCCATGGTGGCAATACGCTTCGCCACATCTGCCTGCCGGTCAGGCGGCAGAGCGCCGACGATCTGGGCCGCCTGGGTCGGCGCCAGATACGACAGGATCAATGCAATGGTCTGCGGATGCTCGTCCTGGATAAAGTTCAAAAGCTGGGAAGCCTCTGCTTTTCTGACAAACTCGAACGGTTTTACCTGCAAAGATGCCGTCAGGCGGCCGATGACCTCCATGGCCTTTTCCGGTCCGAGTGCGCTTTCCAAAAGCTCCTTGGCATAACTGATACCACCCTCTGCGATATACTGCTGTGCCAGACAGATCTCGTAAAACTCCTTGATCACCTGATCCTTCACCGCTGTGGTGATGGTCTTGGTATTCGCGATCTCAAGAGTCAGCTGTTCAATTTCTTCTTCTTTTAAATGCTTAAAGACCTGAGCTGATTTCTCAGGTCCCAGCGCGATCAACAGGATCGCGGCTTTCTGCACGCCGGTTATTTCCGGTTCGGCAACTGCTCTCGCCAAATCTATTCCCTCCTACACTACCTCTTCTACCACTCTTCCTCGAGCCAGTTCCTCAGCAGATTCGCAACCGCCTCCGGATTCTCATCCACAAACTTCTCGATCAGCTTACGCTCCTCGGATTTACCCTCAAGCTCAAGATCCTCAAGTTCCTCCTGCGGCGTTGACTGCAAAAGCGTTTCCACGGAAAGCTCTTCCTCGGGCTCTTCCTCCTTCTGCGTACGCATCGAACGGAACACTACGAAGGCCAGGATACCGAGGATCAGAACGATCAACAGGATCTGAATGATATCCGCCACCTTAATCTTGCTGCCTTCCTTATCAATGAAAACCGGCACTTCATAAGCAACGATAGTGATATTCTCCTGTGCGATCCCGGTCGCGGTATGTACAACACTGTACAAGTCATCGTCCACCGTCAGTTTTGTCTGCTCACCATTTGCCGCCTTATACTCATCCCAGCTCATGTCAACCAGAAGTCCCTGCGCTTCCACATCTTCCTGGCGGACCGGATGAAGCTTCTTGGCCGTCACCGAAATGGAAGATGAATCATACTTGATCAGTCCCGCCGGAACCGTCTGCTTTTCCACAAATTCATTCGGCAGATATTTCCGCGATTCCTCCGTAACCGTCTGGCTGGAATCATTTGCGTTTTCAATCACATAAGTCGATCCGTTTTCACCGTTGGAATCCGTCCCCGGCACACCGCCGGTCGAACCCTGGGATTCCGAATTGTAAATGTCCTCACTCGCCAGAAGTCCCTGGGTGGAACCCTCCGGCGAAGAATAATCATGCCTTGTTCTTTCATAGGATGAAAAATCAAGTTCCAGATTTGTCGCTACTTCAATCGAATCATAAAGATTCGTCCCGAGCAAAACACCGCGGACCTCATTTTTCACAAGCTGCTCTGCCTGCGTTTTGGCTGCCAGCTGCGTACTCGTACCGCCAACGCCGCCGTTGCCGCTCATGATCTCACCGGAAAACAGCAGGTTGCCCACTGTATCGATGATCGTGATATTGTCCGTCGTATCATTTCCGAGAGCCGTTGCGATAAAATGTGCCAGCGCAGAAGCCTGGTCGGAATTCATCTCGCCCTCAAGATCCAGGACAACGGATGCAGATGAAGAAGCCTTTTGCGAGATCAGCGTTCCGTCATCCTCAGGAACCGTCAGCGTCACATGCGCTTCCTTGATCAGCTCGTTTGCCAGAAGATCCTGCTCGAGCTTATTCTCTTTATAATATACATACCGCTTCTGCTTATCTGACTCCGTCGTGGAAAAACCGCCGTCCGTCACATCGGAAATGGAATACCCCACTGTCGGGATATCATTGGCGCCGAGCAACAGGTTGACTTTGGACTCATCTTTTTTCAAAACAGAGATCGTCAATGCATCATCCGATGTTGTATATTGGATGGATTCACCGTCAAGCAGCGTCGTGATCGCCGAGGATTCCTTCGCATTCTCACACCTTGCGATCACCACATAATCAGGTCTCGTCAGGGCATACGTCAAAATGGCGATGGCCAGAACGGCCGCCGCTGCGCTTGATACGATAATGGTTTTTTGCTTGGGAGTGAACTTATTCCACCACTCCACGATCCGCTGCCATAAGGCACGTAAACGATCCGCCATAAGTGCTCCTTATTATATCTGCATGTTCATGAGAGTACGATATGATTCTAAGAACTTATCTCTCACTGCTACGGTGTACTGCAGCGCAGTCGATGCTTTCTGCAGGGCGATGGTCAGGTCATGGGTGGATTCGGTTTCGCCGAGTGCGAGCCGGATTTCCTCATTTTCCGCATCAGAAACATAAGCGTTGGTCTGATTGATACTCTTGAGTGCAGCATCAAATACAGACGCAAACGCATCCGTATTCTTATCGTCACTTGCGATCTGCCCGCGCATCTGGTCCGTGCGCATCTGATTGTAGATCACACCGCTGTTTACATGATACAGATTATCAATCGCCATAACTTACTCCCGAATCATTTTCATCAAGACTACCATTTAGCAATTACTTGCCTTCCCCCTGGGGGGAAGGTGGCGCGTAGCGCCGGATGAGGGGTCAAACTCAACCACCGGCCATTTCTAACCCTTTGCTCGCCATACTCTTGCTGGCCTGGAAAGCCGTCGCATTCGCTTCATAGGAACGGCTGGCCGAGATCAGGTTCGTCATCTCCGTCATGACATCCACATTCGGATAAGTCACATAACCATTCTCATCTGCATCCGGATGTGCCGGATCATATGCCTTCTTCATATCCGTTTCCTGATCTTCGAAAGTCCCGATCACGCGCACGCCCTTCCCACGATATGAACCGGTCGCCTTGGAAAAAGCATCCGCGAAATGTGCTCCCGTGCCCTTTTCTTCAAAAGTCACAATCTTACGCCGATACGGCGTTCCGTCCGCCGTCCTGGTCGTATCCACATTGGCGATATTCTCGGAAACCACATCCATGCGATAACGCTGTGCCGTCAAACCTGAGGCATTGATATCAAATGAACTGAATAAACCCATATGTTTTCTCCTTATCTCTTCAAACCAATGATACGAATTGCTCCGCTGCTTACAGCAGCTCTCGCAATTCTAAAACATTCGCAATCCGCTAAGCATTACTTCATCACCATCTGCAGCCTTGAAAACTCCTGATTCACGCTCTGGATCAGCGCATTGTACTTCAGCTGATTGCTGGCAAGTTCCGTATTCTCCGTATCGATATCTACATTATTCTCGTCCATGCGGTAAGAAAAATCGCCATGATCCACGTAGGTACCGACTTCCAGCCTGGACGTCATCAGACGATTCACCTTCTGGTCCACCGTCACATACCGCGCGTCCCGCATCTCACGCTCTAAGACATCCTCGAAATTCACATCGATCCGCTTATATCCCGGGGTGTCCACATTTGCAATATTATTGGCGATCGCCTCGTTGCGAAGCCAGGAAGCATCCGCAGCCTTGTCGAGCACCTTTACATAATCATAAACATTTGAGTTTAACATATCCCACTCCTCGCTCTCTTTCGCATTTTCCAGAGCGTATTAGGTTACATAACACCTCACCACTCTATTATAATGCAAATTACCAAAAACACAAGGTTTTTTTACAAAAAACACTATATATAGTGGAACAACAAAAAAAGGACTCGCAATTTCTCACAAATCCTTTTGTCCATCGGGATATCCGTTTCCCACTATTCCGACGCCGGCCCGAATCATGCCGGCAACGTCTCTACTTATACTATCGGATCATGCAGACAGATTCCTTATACGCATCCCGCACTTTATTCTATCTCATCCCTTCTTCTGCTTCCGGCTCTCATCCAGCTCCTCATAGACATACTCATTGGAAATCTTAATAAAAGTGCCCTTCATGCCGGAGGAGCGCGACTCGATCACACCGGCACTTTCAAACTTCCGCAGTGCGTTTACGATCACAGACCTTGTGATCCCAATGGAATCCGCGATCTTCGAAGCCACAAGGATCCCCTCGCTCGCGCCACCGAGCTGCTTAAAGATATTATAGATCGCCTCCAGCTCCGACTGGGATAACGTACTGATCGCTGAGCGCACCACTGCCCTGCCGCGCATCTCATCCGCACTCTCCTCGTGAACACTGCGCAACATCTCAAGACCGACTACCGTTGTGCCGTACTCGCACAGAATGATATCATCGATCTCATACTCATCCCGAAGCTTGTAAATAAACAACGTTCCCAGCCGCTCACCCGCGATCTCAATAGGTGAGATCAGCGCCTTATAATGCATATCGCTTTGCACTTCAAATCCGAGCGTGACCAGATTCACATTCTCCTTCGTGGAAAGGACGCTTAAGAAACGATCCGTCAGATTCGGGTCAACAAAAGTCCCCACCCTGTTTTCGATCAGAGTATTCAGCATCGGAATGGACGGACGTGATCCGATCCCGAGAACCTTCCCCTTTTTACTGATCACAAGAACGTTCGACCGCAGAATGTCGCCGAGAACATCACAGATATCATTAAAGACTACTTTCGAAGAATTATTGTTGTGTAAAAGCCTGCCAATCTTCCGCGTTTTATCCAAAAGCTGTATACTACTCATAGTTTAAGCCCCCTGCCATTCGGCTCTGTCATTGCTGAATTGCGAAGTATCCCCGGCTCCCGCAAAACATACCTTCTTTTGTCACATAAAAAATTCCCCAAACAGTGCATAAGAGATTATAACACTATTTCAGGGAATTTTCAATCAACTTATTTTATTCGGTTAAAATTTTCTGATAATTTATGACAAATCGTTCAGCCGGCGTCCCCAGGAGGAAACCTTTATTATTTATTACTTATCTGACGATTTCTTCGGCATCTGCCATACCATGTAGTCACACTCCGGATTGTTGATGCATCCGTAATACCTGCGGCCCTTTCTGGTCCGCTTCGCTACGATATCGGCGCCGCACTTCGGACAGGCAATCCCGATCTTCTCATAATAGGGCTTTGTGTTGCGGCACTCAGGGAATCCGGGACACGCTAAGAACTTCCCGCTGGGGCCGTACTTGATCACCATCATCCTGCCGCAGTTCTCACACTGAACATCGGAAACCTCATCCTCGATCTTCACGGAAGCAAGTTCCTTCTCAGCCTTTTCCACCGCTTCATGCAGATCCGGATAAAAATTCCTGATCACAGTCTTATATTCCACATCTCCCGTCTCAACCGCATCAAGCAGTGATTCCATGGTCGCCGTAAAGTTCACGTCCACGATAGACGGGAACGCCTCCTTCATCAGCTTGTTGACAGCCTCGCCGAGCTCCGTCACATACAGACTGCGCTTTTCCTTCGTGATATAATGTCTGCCCATAATGGTCGAGATCGTCGGTGCATAGGTACTCGGCCTGCCGATCCCCTTTTCTTCCATCGCACGAACAAGACTTGCCTCTGTATAATGTGCAGGGGGCTGTGTAAAATGCTGTTCCTGGTCAAAACCGGTTGCCGGGAATGCATCGCCCTTTTTCAGCTTTTGCAGACACTTACCGATATCCGTCTTCTTCGCCTTCTTGCGCAATTCGTCAAGGGCCGCATTTCCGGAAGACGAACCATTCTCGCCGCTTGCTCCCGAAGACTTCTTAGCTGCGCCGGCGCCCTTCCCTTCATCTACAGGAAGCGCCTCATCATGGTCTTCCTGTTCTTCGGCTTCTGTATAAATCTTCATAAAGCCATCAAATTTCGGTGCAGAATCTGCCGCCGTAAAAACATGGCCCTCTTTCTTTGTTGTAAACTTCGCAGAGATCGTCGCATAAACAGCTGCCGTCATCTGAGAAGCCGTAAAACGCTTCCAGATCAGCTGATAGAGCCTGAGCAGATCCCTCGGAAGAACATTCTTTAAATCCGTGGGTGTACGCTCAATATCCGTCGGTCTGATCGCCTCATGCGCATCCTGAACCTTCTTTGCACTCGCTCCGGCGCCAGCACCATTTGCCGCATTTCCATTAGCGCCTGCCTGAGATACCGCATTTCCCACATACTGCGCACCATAATTATTCGTGATAAAATTCCTGGCCGCAGCCTGCGCCTCTGCCGATATACGTGTAGAATCCGTACGCAGATACGTTATCAGCGCAACGGTGCCGCTTCCCTTGATCTCAACTCCTTCATATAACTGCTGTGCCAGACGCATCGTCTTTTGCGCGGAAAAATTCAGTGCCTTACTTGCTTCCTGCTGCAAAGTGGAAGTCGTAAACGGAAGCGGCGCTTTCCGTATGCGCTCCCCCGTCTTTAATTCCGTTACCTCGAACAGATCCTTCTCGCAGGCCTTCACGATCGCTGCGGTCTGATCGCCGCTCTTCAGCTCTGCCTTGCCGTCTTTATCCGCATAAAAGCGTACCGGCAACACCTGACCTGCATTTCCTGCTTTCAGAAAAGCGTCAAGCGTCCAATATTCTTCCGGCGTAAATGCCGCGATCTCATCTTCCCTGTCACAGATCATGCGAAGGGCCACTGACTGCACACGTCCTGCAGAAAGTCCGCGCTTGATCTTTCCCCAGAGAACCGGCGAGATCTGATATCCCACCAGACGGTCAAGACCGCGCCTTGCCTGCTGCGCATCTACCAGCGACATATCGATCTGGCGTGCATTCTTCAGGGATTCCTTCACCGCATTTTTCGTGATCTCATTAAAAGTGATCCTGTATACAGGCTTATTCTGTTCCTCTAATTTCAGTGCTATCCCCAAATGCCAGGAGATCGCTTCTCCCTCACGGTCCGGGTCAGTTGCCAGAAGCACTTTTTTTGCATTCTTTGCTTCCTTTTTTATCTCTCTTATCGTATCGCCCTTGCCTCTTACGTTTATGTAATCAGGCTCGAAATCGTTGTCTATA
>JAEEKC010000188.1 GCA_016282215.1 Lachnospiraceae bacterium | reverse complement strand
TTCATTTATGAGCAGCATGGAGCCGGGCCATATGACGTATACAGAAAACAGCCCATCATAGATGTAGAGGTATACAGTACTTTGCTTTCAGGCAAAACGGAAACAATCAGCGGATCCTATGAAGAGTGCTTTTCACATGCGGCCCCGATTCCGGGAAAGCCATATGTATATGAAATGCCGATAGAGGAGGCATACGTATACTACATAGCCAATCTTCACAGACAATATCCGTCTGGTATTGGAATACAACCCATCATGGATATATACCTTATAAGGAAAAATCATCGTGATTCCTGGGATGAAGAAAAGATCCGAAAATTCTTGTCTGAGATAAAGCTGCAGGAGTTCGAACAGGAAATGCAAGAGTTGGCAGACAACTGGTTTGGAGGTGACGAACCGACATGTTTTATTTGATCGAAGAGACATTAAAAGAAGTCAGCAGGGAAGAACTGACAGCGTCGAAAAAACAGTATGTTGCAGTGCTGTCATTTGAAGAATGGAAACAGTATCGTGACAGTTTCGATCTGGGCATTGAGATGGATCCTGATCTTTCCGAGATCTTCACAACCAAGGCAGAGGTGAACTACGATTCCCTGACAGGATCGTTTTCCATTCCGGACAGGAATGATTTTTCGAATGACGACAGCAAGTTCGCTTTTGTCCTGGACGAAAAAGGGATCGTATTCATTGATGATGAAGGCAAGGCCGGTGAAATCGTAAAAAACGTGCAAAGTATCAAGAAATGGAAACTGCCGAGCCTGGAACGGTTCATTTATGATTTCCTTGACGTTATCGTAAAGGATGATATCCGGCTCATGGAAAAGTATGAAAGAGAACTGGATGCTATGGAGCGGGCGATACTGGATGGGGATGAAAACCTGCCTTCGAAGCGCCTGAATGACATCAGGAGTGATATCAGGGATCTGCGGATCCATTATGAGCAGCTCATGGATCTTGGACAGGAATTTGAAGAAAATGAAAACAACTTCTTCAAGCAGGAGAATATCCGATACTTCAGGCTGTTTTTAAACCGCATGGCGAGGCTGCATGACACCTCAACATCCCTGCGTGATTACACGATGCAGCTGCGGGACCTTTACAAAGCACATCTTGATATCAAACAAAACAGGATCATGACGGTGCTGACTGTAGTTACCTCGATCTTCCTGCCGCTGACATTGATTGCGGGCTGGTACGGCATGAATTTCAGGAACATGCCGGAGCTTGAATGGAAATGGGGATATCCCGTCGTGATCGCCATAAGCATTGTGATCGTATTGGGCAGCCTTGTATTCTTCCGAAAGAAGAAGTGGTTGTGATATTGGATGCCAAGTGAAGGGTGTCAGGTGGGGGGTGTCAGGTGGGGACGGTTCTTTTTGACAACCTGAATTACAAGGTTGTCAAAAAGAACCGTCCCCAATGACACCCAATGACACCCCAGTGACCCCCCGTTGATACAGAAAAAGGAGAAAAAAGATGGACAAGCGAATTAAGACACCGATGATCATTGGAATCGTTCTGCAGGGACTGGCGGTTGTGATTGCCCTTGGATGCTACCTGCTGCAGGGCGCCCTGCCTACGATGAGTAATTTAAAGACTGGTGAGACGGTGTTCCCCGATTCAATGATAACCATGGTCATTACCCTTTTGCTCCATATCATCACCCTGCTTGTCATGCAGACATATGAAGGAGAATCCAGGCGGATGATCGGCGGGATACTGGCGGCCGCCTATTGCATAGTGAATGTCGCGACTCCGATCATTTCACGGATCACAGCGTTCTTCGATTCAAGGAAAGGTGCGGTATTCATAGCAGCAAAAGGCGTCTTGGCATCTATGATCAGCATGCTTTCATCACCGTTTACCATTATTTCGCTTGTGTTTGTGCTGATCGCGGTGGGAAGATACGGAGTTTTGGACAGGGAGCTGAGCTAATGAAAGCAACTATAGAAACAGACAGGCTGATACTGAGAAATGTTACACCCGATGATTATCAGGCGTGTTTTACATGGTGTGGAGATCCGGATGTGAACGAATACATGATCTATCCGCTGTATAAAAATGCAGAGGATGTAAAGACATGGCTTGAATCAAGAAATAACGATGATCCGGATGAATGTGACCTTGGCTTTGTGCTGAAGGAAACAGGAGAGCTGATCGGAATGGGAGGCATCTATTACAAGAAGGAAGCGAGTGTCTGGAAGATCGGCTATAATCTCAGGAAGGATATGTGGGGCAGAGGCTATGTACCGGAAGCAATGAGAGCGATCATTGACTATGTCCGCTCCGTCAGAGATGTTCATATCATAGAGGGTGAGTTCTGCATAGACAACAGTAAGAGCAAACGCGTCATGGAGAAACTCGGAATGAGTTATTACAAGGATTGCCAATATACCAAGCTGGACGGCAGCAGGACATATGAAGCGAAATCCTACAGAATTGTGTTTGACTGACCGTCCGCTTAAGACATTTTGAAAGCAGAGAAGCGTATGAAATATAAGATAAACCATGAAGGCCTTATATACTTTTATGTTTCAGGTGCCATCACGGTAGCAGTGTTCATCATAAGTGCCTTATTGGTCCGCAGCCTGGATGTTCTTTTTGCGATCGTTGTATGCTGCAACATCGTAGATTGGTCATTGTTTTTTCTGAATCGTGCCATTGGACTTTCAATCACAATTGACGAAAAGACAGTACTGATCAAGGGGATGTTCGTAAGAAAAACAATACGGATTGCTGACATCTATGATGTTTCAATTGAACACTATGAAAGAAGGCTGAGAAGCGGTCTTTTCGCACGGACTTATCACAGGATGAGAATGAAGATCAGCCTGGTGCCCGATAAGACATTTATCCTGGATGACAATGCAACAGTCAAGAAGGAAATGGGCTGGGAGATCGACATTACGAGTGAACGAAAGCCGGATGAAGAAGTTGCACTTTATCAGGTGTATCAGCAACTGGGTGTCAAAAGGGACGGTTCTTTTTGACACCCTTTAAGCGCTGGTGCCAGGCACCGCACCGTTTGTATTTTTAGAAAATACCGGAAGTAAGAAATTGATGTTGCGAATATGATATTAAGATGATAAGACTTATAGATATCGCAGATATAACCTTCTCGTAGAAAAGAGAGAAAGCTCGCATAGGGCATTGCGAAAACAGAGTAGTTTTATGAAAACAGGCTTCCCGCCGTGCGGGCAGGAGGCCTGTTTTTTACGTGTGATTTTTTGGACATGAAATATTTTATCTTAGGGTTAGTGGAAACCTGGAATGAAGGCAGGCGTGTGTGACAGAAAGGGGGACGCATATGGATACAAAACGTTGTCTGATTGATGAAAGAAACAAAGAAGACCGTCGGGGGATCATCAAGTTTCTTGAAGATATGGGTTATCGTCGTGAGGCGAATGAAAGCCGCAGCAGGAAGGAGATCATCGAATCATTTCTGCCGATCTATGTTGACAAGGCCGGGAAAAATTACTGGATGATGGGTAACGTTACCTGTGCGGCAGCGGCAGTTTCAAGTAAAAAGATGATCAAAAAAGAATCGTTTTACGAGTGGATCAGCATGTAAAGAAGGGGTGAAAAAATGAGCTTAAAAAATCTGTGTAATGAATTTTGGGACGAGATCATTGCGTTGATGGACTATCGGGTGATCGAAAAGATCGTTCATCCGAAAGGCGGACTGAGCCGCATTGAGGCGGTAAGGGCCTATTGCATGATAGATCCGGACTTTTGGGATGTGCTTGGAAGCTATCTTTACCTGGACGTATCTGAGATTGCAAAGGAAAAGCGAATGCAAAAGAAGGCTTCATAAGAAAATAAAAGCGGTGGCGGGATTTTCATATCCCGCTTTTTTCCGGTCTGTGTTACAATAGGTAAAGGGAAAAAGTGACAGGATATAGTAGATGACTATCAAAAACATCTTTTGTATTAAAGGAAGTGTAAAGTCCGGTATGTAAATACGGAGCCAATAAACTAATGATCAATTGGAAAGGGGAAAGACTATGTATATCAAAGAAAAGAACTGGGACGAGATGATCGGCGGATCAGAAGACAGCATGACGCTTGGAGAATACCTTGCGGACAAGGGAAAAAGAGAGATCACACTAAAGGAGATATTTGAGGATTTCGGATTTGATGATCCGGAGATGGACTTCAAGACAGGTGAAGAGCCGATCACAGTTACATTGAAAGGCGGCTTAGAGCCGGAGATCTATTACGCCATAGATGTGATCATAGACCTTGCAGCCATATTGCTGGAATCCAGAGTGAATGGGAAAATAGATCTGTCCGAGTTTTTGGGCATGGATCTGGATTTGAAGGATCCGAATATCACAGTTACATCATCTACAGCTGAAGAAGATATCATGAAAAATGTTTTGTCCGATTTTGCAGCAGATCCCATGGAATTTAGCCTTTCGGAAATGTGCGAAGAGGAAGAAATGCAAGAGCTTTCTGATCTTTGCAAGGAACTTGTGAAAGAACTTTTCGAATGATCAGGGGAAGGCGTAAAAACAGCAGGCCCGGCGCGCGCAGTGAAGCAGCTTAGGGGTGAGTTGGAAGAATTGGGAGAATCATACAGGTTATGGGTCATTTCTATTTTGTAAGACACGGACAGACCGTTTGGAACGTCGAGAATAAGATATGCGGAGCGACGGATATAGAACTCACGGAGCTTGGCCACCAACAGGCGATCATTACGGGTGAAAAGATCAAAGCAGAAGGAATCCGGGCAGATGAGATTTTGTACTCCCCTCTGAAGCGGGCCGCAGACACCGCAAAACATATCTCTGAGATCACGGGGATCCCCATGAGGGAAGAACCGAGGCTGATCGAGCAGAACTTTGGAAAGTACGAATCCACACCGCGAAACGGAAAAGAGTTTCATGAAGCAAAAAAGCACTGCGCTGCCAGATATGGAACGGGAGAGTCCATGCTGCAGCTGGCGCAAAGGATTTACAATCTGCTGGATGATATAAAGGCGGAATCAAGCAAAAAGACGTACATTCTTGTGGCGCATAACGGTATCGCAAGGATGGTGCAATCTTATTTCCATGACATGGATAATGAGGAGTTTTCGTCGTTCGGGTT
>JAEEKC010000187.1 GCA_016282215.1 Lachnospiraceae bacterium | reverse complement strand
CAGTTTACCAAGCCGTTCAATGAGATCTCGGGTGTGGTGACGGAACTGCAGAATGCCATTACCTGCGCCGGTCGTGTCTTTGAACTGATCGAGGCGGAACCGCAGGTGGCGGAACAGGAAGATGCAAAGGTACTGAAAAATGCGGAAGGCGCCGTGGAGATCTCGCATGTGGATTTTGCTTATACGGAAGAGCAGCATCTGATCGAGGATCTGTCGGTATCGGTCAAGCCGGGCGAGCGTGTGGCCATCGTCGGTCCTACCGGATGCGGCAAGACGACGCTCATCAATCTGCTGATGCGTTTCTATGATGTAAAGAGCGGAAGCATCGCCGTGGACGGAACGGACATCCGGGATTATACCAGGCATTCCCTGCGGACGTCTTACGGTATGGTATTGCAGGAGACCTGGTTAAAACCGGGAACGATCCGGGAGAATATCACGCTGGGCAAGCCGGACGCCACGGAGGAAGAGATCATCCGCGCGGCCAAACTGGCACACAGCCACAGCTTTATCAAGCAGCTGCCGAAGGGATACGATACCGTGATCGGGGAAGACGGCGGCGTGCTTTCCCAGGGACAGAAGCAGCTGGTCTGCATCACGCGTATTATGCTATCCCTGCCGCCGATGCTGATCCTGGACGAAGCGACCAGTTCCATCGATACCCGTACGGAGATGAAGATCCAGGACGCTTTCGCCCGGATGATGAAGGGGCGCACCAGTTTCATTGTGGCGCACCGTCTGTCCACCATCAAGGAAGCAGACACGATCCTGGTCATGAAGGACGGCAATATCATCGAGCAGGGAAACCATGAAACATTGCTGGCACAGGGCGGCTTCTACGCCAGACTGTACCGCAGCCAATATGAGTTTTAGTGACCACAGGGACGGTTCTCTGGCTCAGAATGAGCCGGGAGAACCGTCCCCATGGCTGCGAAAATGGAATGATATTGATAGAAGAGAGGTAATGGCATTATGTTTTATATTATTAAAGACCGGCTGGTTGCCTGCAAGGCAGCGGACCTGAAAAAATGCAGCAAAGAAGGACAGCAGTATGTAGCGGTGCTTACCTCGGAGCAGTGGACGGAGCAGCGGGAATGCTTTGAGATGGGTATCGATATGGAGATCAATACCAGTGAGATCTTCGGTACCAAGATCGAAGTGAACTATGACTCCCTGACCGGTACCTTTGCAATACCGGACCGGAAGGATCTGGATGCGGATGACCGGGTGTTTGCATTTGCGATGGACGAGCGCGGCGTCGTGTTTATCGATGATTCCAATACCGTGAGTGAGCTGATCGAAAAGATCACAAAGATCAAGTACTGGCGGTTTCCCAGTCTGGAACGCTTCCTGTATGATTTTCTCGAAATGATCGTGCACGAGGATCTGCTGTTAATGGAAAAATACGAGTGTGATCTGGATGCGGTGGAAAAGGAGATCCTTTCCGGCGCGGACGAAGAGTGTCTGCAGAAGATCAACCTGATCCGCGGTGATGTGCGCCAGTTACGGATCAATTATGAGCAGCTGATCGACCTTGGGCAGGAACTGGAAGAGAATGAAAACAACTTTTTCAAAGAAGACAATCTGCGTTATTTCCATCTGTTCTTAAACCGTATGGCCCGTCTGTACGACGTGGCGGGGTCTTTACGTGATTATACGGTACAGCTGAACGACCTTTACAAGTCGCGCATCGATATGAAGCAGAACCGCATCATGACGGTGCTGACGGTAGTGACGGCTATCTTCATGCCACTGACTCTGATCGTGGGGTGGTACGGTATGAACTTTGTCTACATGCCGGAACTGCAGTCGCCGTTTGGCTACCCTGCGGTAATGGTCGTGAGCCTTTTGATCGTGCTCTTCTGCCTGATCTTCTTTAAGAAAAAGAAGTGGCTGTAAGCGGTTTATTTCATCTTTCCCATCACCTTCTTGCTCTCGATGCCGAAGGTGATGACCAGGATCAGCCAGATCGTCACGATGGACAGGAGCGGGAGCAGGGTGACATTCAGGATCATGCCGATGCAGAGCCAGATGACGCTCATGACCGCGCAGGTAGTGCTGACGATCATGGTTGCTTTGTAACCGGCAATACCGGCCTGCTGTTTCTCAGCTTCATCAAAGCTTTCATACCATTTCTTCCGGAAACGGAGATCGTATAAACTGCCCTTTTTTTCCGGGTTCATGATCTTCTCAAAATCAACGAATTTTTTCTGTAGATAAAAGAAGGCAAAAGAGAATGCGAGCATCAGGACGACTGCAGCAGCAAAACTGATCGTGTAGGCCAGATTAAGACCGGTCATGGCTTCGCGCAGTTTCAGGTTGCCGCGGACATTATACACAGCACATCCGTACAGGAATAGATTTACGATAATGGCCACGCTGGAGATGGTGCAGAGATCCGCAAGACGGGTTTCGATGTAATCCCAGTTGTCGTCACGGGCTTCTTCATCGGCCCAAAGAAGTTTTATTGTCCGAAACCGGATCGTACAGAAACTCCAAAAGGAGAGCCCGGTGATCAGCATAAAGAGAGTAAAGAAGATAGCGGTGCTCTGGGTACTTTTGCCAAACAGTTTCCAAAGCTGCTCGATCGCATTCTCTTTGGAAGCAAATAAATAACCTAGGATGCCGCCGATAATACCGGAACTGACGGTGACGATGCCGAAAAGTGTTTTTTTGCTGCTGTCTTCATTTCGGATCTCAGCGTTCTTTTTTTCTTCGGCTTTATTTGCTTCACTCATTTGTATCATCCCCTTCCTCATCAACATATTCGAAGATATCTTCTACTTTAACGCCAAAAACCCCGGCCAGTCTTAAAGCCAGGGCAACCGAGGGGGAGTAGTCCCCCCGTTCTATTAAACTGATCGTTTGTCTGGATACGTGTACCAAAGCACCGAGCTCCTGCTGATTCACTCCCAGCTGTGCCCTGTGTTTTTTCAGACAGTTTTTCAGAGCCATAGGCACAATTCCTTTTTATACCCGTGGCAGAAACGGATCAGCGCGGAGCCGGATGGATCATTTCATCGCGGGTATTATCATTGATAGATAGTTTAACACAAAGAGCGCGATGGTGGCAACCAGGAATACGACCATGCCGCGATTTTTCCAGGCATACTTCATGCCTTTTTCTACCTGTTCTTCCGTGCGGTAGATATGGATACGTTTTCTGGCAAGCACGATGATCCAGGTGATGACACCGACGATAGCCAGGATTCCGAGTACGGTAAACCAGGCATACAGGGCCAATACCGAACCGGCTTCTCCGAGCAACTGTACGTATTCGTTCTGCAGGGCAGCATCGTTCGGATTTGCCATAACTTTTTGGCTCATTTCCTGTATCTCGGCAAATTTGTCAAAATCCGCGTTGCCCAGGAGGGTGACCGTGACCACGCTGGTGGAAAGGTTGATAAGCATATGGAACACGATGGTGATCCAGATCTTTCCGGTGCGGATGTAAACATAGGCAAAGATGCCGCCGAGGAGTGTAGCATAGAAGAACTGGGCAAAGTTGCCGTGGAACAGACCGAACATTAGCGAGGAAGTAAGGATCGCCACCCATTCACCGTACTTTACGGTACGGTCGATCAAAAATTTCCGGAAGACGATCTCTTCCACGATCGGTGCAAGGATGCCGACGGTAAGTATCCGCCAGAAGGGATCGGAGTCCTGCATCAGGTTGGCCAGTGCGTTGGTGTTGCCGGCATCTACGCCGAACGGAAGTGTCAGTGCGAAGTTTAAAAGGGTACCTACGATCATTCCGATCCCCATTGCTCCGGCGCACATCAGAAAACTTACAACAGACCGGCCGAATCCGAAAGCCTTCTTTTCCGGCGGATTCTTTTCCATCTTGCCCACGAGCAGAAAGAGGATCGGGAATCCGATGAAGTATTCGGGAATAATAATGTTTAAAAAGCTGAATGCGCTGGATTCCGTAATACGTTCCGGAAGGATGTTTGACAAAACAAATGCGCTGAACAGCTGGACAACGGTCGCGGCAATTAAAAAGACTGCTGCCGCAAGGGCGTATTTTGAATACGTCTTTTTCATTACAATGCTTGTTTCCATAACTACTCCTTTAATTTTGGCTGTGTCAGAGATAAGGCCTGACAACTTTATTTGTCAAAAAGCAGTATAACGATGACAAGAAAAGTTGTCAAGAACTTTTTGTAACAAAATTTATAACATCTTATAAATAAATCTATACAGAGATCTATTAATAGAAAGGAAGGGACGGGGAACCGGACGCGGTCTTACGTTGCAGTTTTGGGGAGTATGCGGTATAATAAACCGAATGATCTGCGCATTGTATGGAGAGGAAAAGCTGTGGATGAGAAACCGGCAGAAGTGATCGGAAAAGGAACGAGGAAGGTAACGGGGGGCGGCAACCCGAGGGCAATGGACCGGATCGATCCGTTTACCGGGGAGGCGATCACATACCATTATCTGAAGACGGCGCGGGCCAGGCGGAGAGGGACGGAAGAAGACGCCATCCGCGCGGCCAAAGTCCGCAGGCGCGGGATAT
>JAEEKC010000028.1 GCA_016282215.1 Lachnospiraceae bacterium | reverse complement strand
TCCTTACCCTTAAGCTCATCGATATTGATCTTTTTACGTTGATCTTGGTGTTTGGGCGGCGCAGCGGCCTTCAGTTCCTCAAACTCCTCATCACTCATTACCACCATTTCCTGACGATCCACCATCGTGAAATCTTCCTTCTCGGGAATCGGTTTGCCTTCCCGTCTGGCGGCGATCCGCAGATCCATTTCCCGCAATTTGCTCTGAACCTTGTCGTGCTCTACCTGCTTCTTCAGCGCGGTATCGTGATAATACGGTGTGGTCATCTCATAGGCAGTGCGATCGGCGTACATATTGCTGTAAACCGCGCTGTACGGCTTGTCTGCCGTGGCGGATACCGTTCTGGGTGACAGGGTGGTATCCCCCGTCAAAGTCGCGTATTCGGCAATGGTATTATTCACTTCATTATACAGATTCATGATCGTTTGGTAGCGTTCCTTGCCAAAGTCCGTAGACGGATTCTTGCGTTTATCCATATAACTTTCCATCTTGCCGCGCAGTTCATCCAAAGCGTCTAAGGATTTGAAGAACATATGCTGATCCTTATCGGTCGGCGGCAGTTCTTCCGGAATCGGCTGTCCCTGCGCTTTCGCCAGCTTCTGGATATACGCCAGACGCTGCGCGCGGAAGTTTTCCACCTCCTTCTTCCGTTCCGGTGTGAGCGAGTTTTTGTTCTTTGCATATTTGCTCTCATCTGCGATCAGCATCATATTATCCGCTATTGTCTTGTTCATTTTCTCAGCACTGTCCATGATGTCCGTAAAACGCCCGCTGTCACCAAACATTTTATGCCAGAAATATTCCTTGTCCGTTTTCTCGCTCAGCTCATAGGCTTTTCCCATCATCTGAGCCGCACGCTGCATCTTGTGCATCGCCATTGAACGGTTGAGTTCCTTATCCATCCTTTCTTTATCACTCAGATAAAAGCCCGTCGTGATACCGTTCAGACCCTTGCCGAATTTCTTCTCATTCGGATCCGAGAACCGGCCCGCGATCTTGTCCGCAATGCCATCCACACATTTCTGCGGCAGATCCGCCATTGTATCAAAGAGGTTTCTGGCCTGTGCCGTCTTTTTATCCTTCGGTGCCGCCTCGTTCTTCCCGATGGTCAGATCGTCCAGGCGCAGCTGTCCGAACTGTTCTTTGTTCAGTACGCGGATCGCACCGGGCTTTACATCCAGCCCATACAGAGTGCTTAATTTGTTATGCTTAAAGTCGCTGTATTCTGTCTTCTGCGAATCTTCTATGGTTTTGGCCAGATGATCCAATCTCCGTTTGAAACCGTCCATCTGATTACTGTTTAAGGAAGCAAAAATCTTTTTGTCGGTTTCTGTCAGCCCTTTCCGCTCCGGATCATCCAGCGCCGTTTTCCAGCGCTTCACCTTTTCATACATATCGGCACTCATCACGAGCATGTCCTCCGGCTGGACAAGCTTCTTGTCATCCGCAGCAGTCAGGTTTCTGAACGGCAGGTTTTTCATGGTGTTTGCCGCCCTCAGTCCGCTAAACTCCACACTGCCATCCTGGTTTTTCTTAAAGCCCAAACGCAGTCCGTTCGTATCACGTACTTCCACCCCCGTCAGATAGTCCATCACCTGCAGGTCTGCCATGCTTTGGATATGTTCGCCCTTGTCGTAGGTATCAAAATCCTTGAGATCCGATATGTTTTTATATTTTCCCTCCGACTGCATGCTGCCTCTAGCCTTGTTGATCGCATTCCGGGCTTTTTGGATCTGCGCCTGCTTTGCTCCGTATTTCTGAAGATCCCGCTCCTCGGACATTGCTTCCCGGATTTCCTCGCCACTCAGCCCCTTGACCGCGGTTACAACCTCGTCGATATTCTTCTCTCCTGGGATCCGTGCCACAAAATCCGACGAACGGAAATCATCCGTAGTGGTATAAAACTCCTGCCCATCGATGGTTGTCGTATCAAAATTGGTGCGTGCGGTGGAAATCTTCGCATCGACATAATCTTCCTGCTTTGCACGGGTGCCATATACCGGCAGCTTTGCGTTCTCCATCGGATTCTGCTTTACTGTAAGATCCTGATCCCCGAAAAGCATATTGACGTTTTCACGCATCACGCCTTCATTATAGCCGTCCGGTATCGACATAAGCGGATCCGAAAGCGCCTCTTGCGCCTCCACACTGAATCCCGCATTATTCAGCGTACGTCTCACGCCTTTGAAACGATACTCCAGAGCATCCCGGTCTTCAGCGCTCATAGTCTGACCTTCTCCCAGGATCAGGTCTTTTACAAAATCCTTCTTCATGAAATCGGCTATGTCAGAATCGATCTTAGCATCCTTTATCTGCTCGCTCAGTTTCTGCGCAACATTAACGGTCGTTTTATTTCCTTTCTCGTCCGTCACCTCGATCTCCTGCAGATACTCCGGCAGTCTTCCAACCTCATCCTTCAGCACCTTCTCAAACTGTGCCCAGTCATTCTTGGTGGCATATTGAACGATGTGTTCACGATCCCCGATCTGCTGGAAACGATCACGGTATTCCGGAGCATTCGTCAGATCCCGCTTCCCGTCTACCCATTTGATATTGTTGAGCGCCGACTCTCTATTCCTCAGATCTTCGATATTCTTCTGCGCCAGCTTCATAGACATCAGTTCCATGCCGCGCTGCGCCTGCGGATCCTCAAAAAGAAACGGTGCGATCATCATTCCGTCATTCATCAGCTGCTTGCAGTTCATCGCATATGTCAGCTGATTGATCCGTTCTTTGTCATACAGGGATGCCTGCGGCTTCCCTGTCTCTTTCTCCCGCTCTCTTCTGGACGCCTCGTTGTCATTAAAGCGCTCGATCTCATCAGAAAGCTTCTTCCCCTTCCGGTCATCATCAAGATAATCCATCAGCCTTGCTTTCTCGGAAACATAGCTGTACATATCGTTTACGGCATAGTAGAGATCCTCTTCTTCCGCGCTGATCGTTTCGCCCTTTTCACGGCGGCTTCGTACATCACGGATGTAATCCGAAATGGAATCCTTTGTCTTTGTAAATGCCTCCCCGGCCTCTCTGACCTGCTCTCTGGTCAGCGGCGCAAAGAAACCTTCCTCCAATGTGCTGCTCTTTAAGAGTTTCGGCATCACCTCGTCCGTAAGATTTTTGATATTCGCATTCATATCCCCGATCATCTTCAGACGCTCTTCGGAGAGTTTTTCCTTTCGGGGACTGTTACTCTGCGGTCCGTAACGCTCGTTGATCTGATTGGTCAGCCCCTGAATGTCGGCCGCCCCCTTGAGGGCACCTCTGACCAGATCCGGATTCATCTGTCCCTGCAGCTCGTACATGGAGAAAGGACGCACCGTCTCCTTCTTATCCTCATCGGCATTATCGTTGATATAGCGTTCCGCCACTGTCAGAGACAAGGAAAGATTCTTTGCTTCCTTCCGAAAACTCTGCAGTTGCTCCTTCTCCGGAAGATCAATCCCGGATTTTTCCAATCCTTTTGTGAATCGCAGGAGCTGCCGATCCAGTTCATAGGTGCCGTCGCTGAT
>JAEEKC010000027.1 GCA_016282215.1 Lachnospiraceae bacterium | reverse complement strand
GTCGGCGGGGTGGTCGGCGCGGCGCTCATCGGTCTGATCTATGCAAAATGCGTGCTTGCATTTTTACCGGCAAGCGGGCTTTCGCCGGATATCATCTGGATCTTCCCCGTGATCAGTGCGGCGGGTTCTGTACTGAGCCAGTGCGGTGATCTGGCAGCTTCCGGCATCAAACGTGATCATGACATTAAGGATTATGCCAATCTGATCCCGGGACATGGCGGCATCATGGACAGATTTGATTCCGTGATCGTGACAGCGCCGCTGATCTACTATCTGGCGCTGATACTGCTGGCGAATCGGTAGAAAATCAAAAAGAAAGACAGTAACATATGATGAATACAGAGAATACAGCACATAAAAAAATCGTGATCCTGGGGTCTACCGGCTCGATCGGGACGCAGGCTCTTGAAGTCGTGGAAAGCTATCCGGAGCAGTTTTCAGTCTGCGGACTGGCAGCGGGAAGCAATGCAAAACTGTTGGAGCAGCAGATCCGGAAATTGCATCCGGCAGTGGCTGTGCTTTATGATGAAGCAGCGGCAGCAGATCTGAGAGACCGCGTGAAAGACCTGGATGTCACGGTGCTTTCCGGTATGGACGGCCTTTGCGAGCTGGCGCAGATGAAAGATGCGGATATGGTGCTGACGGCAGTTGTGGGCATGATCGGCATCCGGCCGACCATCGCAGCCATCAAGGCGGGGAAGGATATTGCACTGGCCAATAAAGAAACCCTGGTCTGTGCAGGACATATCATCATGCCGCTGATCCGGGAAAAAGGCGTACGGCTTTTGCCGGTGGATTCCGAGCACAGCGCGATCTTTCAGTCCCTGCAGGGACATCCGAAAAAGAGAGTGCGCAGGATCTATCTGACAGCTTCCGGCGGCCCCTTCAGGGGCTGGAGCAGGGAGCAGATGGAAAATGTTCAGGTGGAAGATGCCTTAAAGCATCCCAACTGGAATATGGGCAGAAAGATCACCATCGATTCTGCGACCATGGTCAATAAAGGACTCGAGGTGATGGAAGCAGCGTGGCTCTTTGAACAGCCGAAGGAAAAGATCACGGTGGTGGTACATCCCCAGAGCATCCTGCATTCCGCAGTCGAATACGAAGACGGCGCGCTGATCGGGCAGATGGGTGTTCCGGACATGAAACTGCCTATCCAGTATGCCTTTACCTATCCGGACAGACTCGCGATGGAAGGCAATGAACTCGACCTGTTCGCATTGTCACAGATGACATTTGAAAAACCGGATTTGAATGTGTTTACGGGACTGCGCCTCGGCTATGAAGCGTTTGCGGCAGGCGGCTCGGTGCCCACTGTTTACAACGCGGCGAATGAGCGTGCTGTAGCGCTGTTTTTAGACAGGAAGATCGGATTTTTGCAGATTCCCGAGCTGATCGGACGCGCGATGCAGGCGCATCAAAAGGTGGAGGCTCCAACCGTTGAGCAGATCCTTGCGGCCGAACAGGAATGCTATGAACAGATCGCCTCGTGGATCTGAGATGGGCAGTGGGGATATGAATAAGAGTATATAAGTGAGTGTAGTAAGAAATGGGAATTGTTTTATTTTTTGTGATATTCGTTCTGGTGGTCCTGGTCCATGAATTCGGGCATTTTATCATTGCCAAGGCAAACGGCATCATGGTGAAGGAATTCTGCATAGGCATGGGGCCGGCACTTGCATCCTTTACAAAAGGAGGCACGAAATATGCGATCAGACTGCTGCCCATCGGCGGCGCCTGTATATTCGAAGGAGAAGACGGCAAGTATTCGGATGATGGCAGTGATGAAGATGTATATACGGATGAGCCGGATAGCAATAAACGATCAGCGAAAAGAGCTTCCGATAAAACGGATGGCCTTGTAGCAGATGCACAGCTTGGCGCATATGGAAAACCTTTTCCTGAGGCACCCGTCTGGGGAAGGATCGCAACGGTATTTGCAGGACCGTTCTTCAATTTTATCCTGGCATTTTTATTTTCCATGATCGTTATCGGCAGTTACGGTGCGGATATGCCGGTCATTGTGAAGATCATGGAAGACGGCGCTGCGCAGGAGGCAGGTCTTTTAGAAGGTGACAGGATCGTGAAACTGGACCATCACCGGATCCATCTGTATCGTGAGATCAGCCTGTATTCCATGCTCAACAAAGGCGAACCCATGGAGATCACATACAGCCGGGACGGACAGGAAAATACAGTGACGATCCAGCCGAAATATAATGAACAGGCCGGCAGATATTATATGGGACTTTTGGGACAGGGTGTGTATGAAAAGCCTGGTTTTCTGAAGACGGCGGCCTACAGTTTTTATGAAGTAAAGTACTGGATCAATACCGTGATCAAAAGCCTGGAAATGCTGGTTCAGGGGAAAATGTCCAAGGATGACCTGGCAGGCCCCGTTGGCGTTGCCAAGATGGTGGATGATGTATATACGGAATCCAAACCGGATGGCGCATATTACGTCTTTTTGAATATGCTGTCTTTCTGCATCCTGCTGTCGGCAAACCTGGGCGTTATGAACCTGCTGCCGATACCGGCACTGGACGGCGGCAGACTGATCTTTCTGTTTTTGGAAGTGATCCGCGGCAAACCGATCCCGCCGGAGAAAGAAGGCATCGTACATCTGGTCGGCATGGCAGCATTGATGGCGTTGATGGCATTTATCTTTGTGAACGATCTGACGCGGCTTTTCCGATAGTACGGCATGTGAAATGAAAATGCGGAGTCAATGGGCTGATAATCAGATGGTGTGAATACCGATATGGTAATTTGTAATCAATGAATTCAAAATTAACTACGAGGACAGAGCATGTCACATCATGAGCATACAAAAGAAATACAGATCGGCAGTGTCAGGATAGGCGGTGGCAATCCCATTGCCATTCAGTCCATGACCAATACGAAGACCGAAGATGTGGAGGCGACAGTCGCACAGATCCTGGCTCTCGAGAAAGCTGGATGTGAGATCGTCAGATCCACGGTTCCCACCATGGAAGCGGCAAAAGCGATCGGTGAGATCAAAAAGAGAATTCATATCCCGCTTGTAGCAGATATCCATTTTGATCATCAGATGGCTATCGCAGCCATGGAAAACGGCGCAGATAAGATCCGGATCAATCCCGGCAACATCGGCTCGAAAGATAAGGTAAAAGCCGTTGTGGACGTGGCAAAAGAGCGGGGCATTCCCATTCGCGTCGGCGTCAATTCCGGCTCCCTGGAAAAAGACCTGGTGAAAAAATACGGCGGTGTCACTGCGCAGGGTATCGTGGAATCGGCGCTGGATAAAGTGCACATTATTGAAGAACTCGGTTATGATAACCTGGTGATCAGTATTAAGTCGTCGAACGTACCCATGTGCATTGAGGCGCATAAAGAGCTCGCCAAGGTAACGGATTATCCGCTGCATATCGGCATTACGGAATCCGGCACGCTTTGGAGCGGCAATATCAAATCTTCTGTGGGACTGGGTATTTTGCTCTATGAGGGGATCGGCGATACCATGCGGGTATCCCTGACGGGAGATCCCGTAGAAGAGATCCGCAGCGCAAAAATGATCCTAAGGTCACTCGGCCTTCGTAAAGAAGGGATTGAAGTGGTATCCTGTCCTACCTGCGGACGGACGCAGATCGACCTGATCACACTGGCAAAGCAGGTAGAAGATATGGTAGCAGACATTCCGCTGGACCTGAAGGTTGCCGTTATGGGATGCGTGGTCAACGGACCCGGCGAAGCGCGGGAAGCGGATATCGGGATCTGCGGCGGCAAAGGGGAAGGCCTTTTGATCAAAGGCGGCGAAGTGATCAAAAAACTGCCGGAAGATCAGCTTCTTGCGGCACTGCGCGAGGAACTCATAAATTGGCAGGGATGATATGTGTTGAGTAAGGCCGGATAAAGTAGGAATACTGAATGCCGGGATGATCAGGATATATTGAGGATGAACGAATAAAAGGCTTCCCCTTGGGGGGCGCTAAGCGCCAGTGGCGCTTGCTCAGCGCGGACCGAGCCGGAAGGCGAGACGGCTGTCACCGAAGGTGACTGATGAGGGGTAGGCAGGCTATGGATATACATAATCTCTTAGAATCCGTGCAGCTCAGCGAAACCACAGTGGAAGAGGCGGAAGCACTTCTTCGGCGCC
>JAEEKC010000186.1 GCA_016282215.1 Lachnospiraceae bacterium | reverse complement strand
TAACAAACGGATCCAGGTGGTTTATGATTCGCTTGGTGATGGTGTGAAGTATATGTCCGAATCCGAGGCAGCGCAGCGAAAGAAACTCAGGACTACGGACTGATCGATACAAACAGATTGATAGATCGATGCGTGGAAAGCATCGATGAGATGATGAAAGCAGAAAAGAAGCAATGCATGCGATTAACCGCAAAAGCCGTCTGATAGAGACATATAGTTTAATACTGATCGATCTTTTATGCGTTGCCTTAGCATATGCGACAGCGTTGGTTTTGCGTTTTAAAGATCTGAAGATAGCACTGAGCAATCCCCTCCACTTCATGGTGGGCTTTTATCTGATGCTCCTCTGCGTACTGTATGGCGTGATGCTGGACTGGAACAGGGGATTTTTCCGAAGAGGATATCTCAGAGAAGCAGTAGCGATCGGCAAGTATGATTTTGTCATGATGATCGCCATTGTCGTGATCCTGTATCTGACCAAACAGGGTGGTTTGTATTCCCGTCTGACCTTCGGTTTTTTCACGATCGCCAATTTCGTCTATACCTATATTCTCCATAGCTTTTTCAAATGGGTTATGCTGAACTATTACCGAAAATCGGCAAATGCTGATCAGCTCATGATCGTAACGGAAAAAGAATGTGCTGAAGATATCGTTAAAAAGATCAAGGAGTACAGAGACTGGAATTACCGGATCAGTGCCATCGCCATTATGGATGAGGATATGACGGGTGAAAAGATAGACAACGTTCCTGTTGTATGTTCCAAGGAGCACTTGTTTGATGTGTCCAGACAGATGCCGCTTGATCAGGTATTTATGTATCTGCCGCATGCCAGGGTGGAGGAGATCCGTGAGTGTATTGTGGATTTTGAGACCATGGGTGTTGTCGTTCATTACAATGTCGAGATCAGTGAACTGAATCTCGAAGGGAAGACAGCGGGCAGCTTTGCTGACTATTCTGTTATGACTTTTTCTTTGCAGTATCTGGACTACAGAAGGATTTTGATCAAACGCCTTATGGATATCATAGGCGGACTGATCGGCAGTATTGTCACCATTTTACTGACACCTTTTCTGGCCTTTGCCATTAAGATCGAATCCAAAGGACCGGTCTTTTTCTCACAGATCCGGATCGGAAAAAACGGCAGACGTTTTAAGATCTATAAATTCCGTTCCATGTATTCTGACGCTGAGCAGCGGAAAAAAGAACTGGCGCAGCAAAATGAGATGGGCGACAGTCTGATGTTCAAGATGGAACATGATCCGAGGATCACCCATGTAGGACATTTTATCCGGAAGACCAGCCTGGATGAGTTTCCGCAGTTTTTCAATGTACTGAAAGGTGATATGTCCCTGGTGGGGACCAGGCCGCCGACAGAGGATGAGTTTGAACAGTATAATAATTATTATCGCAGACGTATGAGCATTACGCCCGGATTGACCGGTATGTGGCAGGTGAAGGGCAGAGGCGTGGTGACGGACTTTGAGGATGTGGTCAAATACGATCTTGAGTATATTGATCAGTGGTCCCTGATGCTGGATGTGAAACTGATGTTTTTAACCATCGGCGTGGTCCTGTTCGGCAAAGGTGCGAAGTAATTGTTATAACTGATGAGGGGCCTGCAGGCCGGGCGATAACTATATGATAGAAAAAAACCACGACTACGAACTGACAATTGAAGACTATGGCAACGAAGGCGAAGGCATCGGCAGGATCGATGACTTCGTCGTTTTCGTTAAAGATGCAGCAAAGGGCGACAGAGCCATCGTCCGGATCACGAAAGTCAAAAAGAACTTTGCCTACGGCAGACTGATGGAACTTCTTGACCCATCCCCGGATCGTACCGCTCCGCCCTGTCCCCATGCAAAGGTCTGCGGCGGCTGCAGCCTGATGCATATCTCTTACGATAAACAACTCGAATGGAAACAAAGCAAGGTGGAGCAGGCGCTTCTTCGGATCGGCGGCATCGAAAATATCAAAGATCTTATGGAGCCGATCGTTCCCTGTGACGGCGGGGGACTGCATTACCGGAATAAAGCGCAGTTTCCCGTAGGCTGTGATAAGGACGGAAATATCACCATCGGCTTTTATGCAGGTCATTCACACCGGATCGTCGATACCGATTCCTGCATGCTGCAGCCGGCGCATTTTGATGAGATCATTGGTGTGTGCAGAGAGTTTTTTGAAACCCATCATATCAGGCCCTATGATGAAGAAAAGGGCAGCGGCCTTTTGCGTCATATTGTGATCCGGGAAGGAAGGAACACCGGCCAGATCATGGTGACCTTTGTGCTGAACGGAGAGGGTTTCGGTAAGCAAATAACAGATACAAAACAAGAGGGCGGAACGCTGTTTTCTTTAGAGCAGGCATTGATCGACCGCCTGCGTGTCATAAGCGGTCTGAGAAGTATTATCATCAATACCAATAAAGAAAAGACAAACCGCATCCTGGGATTTAAAAACCGTGTGCTCTGGGGCAGCGATGTGATCGAGGATACCATCGGTGGTGTTCGGTTTGCCATCGGTCCCATGTCCTTTTATCAGGTCAATCCCTCGCAGACAAAGAGAATGTATGAAAAGGCGCTGGAATATGCACAGCTTTCCGGCGGGGAAACCGTCTGGGACCTGTACTGCGGGATCGGTACCATCTCCCTGTTTCTGGCAAAAAAAGCAGGAAAGGTTTATGGGGTCGAG
>JAEEKC010000185.1 GCA_016282215.1 Lachnospiraceae bacterium | reverse complement strand
GGCTGGCTACCTCTTTTGCAAAGCCCATCTCATGCGTGACGATGAGCATGGTCATGCCGCCAGCTGCAAGATCCCGCATAACTTCGAGAACTTCACCGACCATTTCGGGATCCAGGGCAGAAGTGGGTTCGTCAAAGAGCATGACGTCCGGATTCATGCATAGCGCCCTGACGATGGCGATACGCTGTTTCTGGCCGCCGGAAAGCTGGCTGGGATAGGCGTTTGCCTTGTCAGCAAGACCGACACGCTCCAGATAACCCATGGCAAGCGCTTCGGCTTCTTTCTCGTCCATATGCAGAAGCTTGATGGGGGCCAGCGTCATATTCCGCAGGATCGTCATATGCGGAAAGAGATTGAAATGCTGGAATACCATGCCGATCTTCTGGCGATAAGCGTCAATGTCGAGCTTTTTATCCGTAATATCTGCGCCTTCAAAGAGGATATGACCGGAAGAAGGCACTTCCAACAGATTCAGTGACCGAAGGAAGGTGGATTTACCGGAACCGGATGGGCCGATGATCACCACGACTTCACCCTGCCTGATCGTTGTTGAGATATGATCGAGTACCGGACCTTTGCCGAAATCTTTGCAAAGGTCATCGATTTGAAATAATACATCAGATTCTGTGTTTGCTTTTGCAGTTTTTTCAGCGCTCACTTTCACGTAACCTCCCTTCCAGTTTTCTTACCATTGCCGAAAGGAACATGACAAGAGCCAGGTAGATCAGGGCAACAGCGATCAGCGGCATGAAAGCTTCATAGGTCCTGCTGCGGATGATGTCACCGCCTCTGGTCAGATCCATGAGGCCGATATAGCCGCAAATGGAGGTTTCTTTTAATAATACGATAAATTCATTTGCCAGGGCCGGTAAAACGTTTTTAAAGGCCTGGGGCATAATGATGTAGAGCATGGTCTGGGCATAGGAAAAACCCAGGCTTCGGCCTGCTTCAAACTGTCCGCCGTCCACGCTCATGATGCCGCTTCGCACGATCTCAGCTACGTAGGCACCGGAGTTGATGCCAAAGGAGAGGATCGCAACTAAGGGCTTTCCCACAGAAGCAGACGCAAAGATCACATAGTACATGATCAAAAGCTGCACCATGGAAGGGGTTCCGCGGATGACAGTCAGATAAATGACGCATATATAATTAGGAATCTTCATTTTTCCGGTCTTGTCGTAGGTGGACCGGATGATGGCGACAAGAAAGCCCAGCAGGATACCCAGGATCGCGGCAAAAGCCGTGACCAGCAGGGTAGTCCCGAGACCTTCGACCAGGTACATGTACCTGTTGTCGTCGATAAAATTGTTTTTGAAACTTGCTATAAATCCGTCCATGATGCTCCTTCAGATCAGCTTGGATCAGTCTTTTCTGACGATGATCACCTGGGTGGCAGTGGTGTAAGGATCGCTGAAGTCGATGTTTTTCAGACGGTCTTCGGTAATGGTCATGCCTGCGACGCCGATGTCTGCCTTACCGGACTGTACTGCATTGATAATAGAATCGAATTCCATGTCTTCGATCTTGAGCTCATAGCCGATCTTGTCGCAGATAGCCTGTGCCATGTCAACGTCGATGCCGACGATCATGGAATTGTTGTAGAACTCATAGGGCTCGAAAGCTGCGTTGGTTGCCATGATCAGGGTACCGTTGGAGCGGTCAACTCCTTCCGGAGAAGTGTAAGGGTTCTGGCCCTTGGTGTCATCACCGATATAATTGGAAATGATCTTATCAAGCGTACCGTCAGATTTCAGTTCTGCCAGGGCGGAATTGATCTGGGCCTTCAGATCGCTTTTTTCTTTGCTGATGGCGATGGCATATTCCTCGGTTGTGAAAGGATCATCAAGGATCGTCAGGTCATCATTTTTTGCAACAAAAGCCTTTGCCGGTTCGCTGTCGATGATCACGCAGTCTACCTTTGCCTGCTTCAGCGCCTGAACAGCGTCGCCGCCCTTGTTGAAACGCTCGATGGTGGAAGCCGGAGAACCGCTTTCATAATCGGAAGCGTAGATGTCGCCGGTGGTTCCGAGCTGTACACCGATGGTCTTGCCGGGAAGGTCGTCAGCGGAATGTACCGGATTTGCTTTTTTTCCGCCGCAACCGGTCACAGAGAGCATGAGTGCTGCAGACAGTGTCAGGACTGTAAAAAGTTTTGTTTTTTTCATAATAATCTCCTTTTGTCTGTGGTATAGCTTGCTTTTTGTTTCACATACAGCGTAAAGTATAGCAGAATATATGGTATAATACAAAGAAAAATTTTTAAGCAATATTTTGCGGCTTTTTTGGGCAAATTTATTGACAAACGGGCGAAAAACCTTTATCATATCTGTCGCATGACTGTTTCTGGCCTGTCCGTGTCCGTGGTCGGGAGCAGCAACCAGGGGAAAGAAAAGCTGCAGAATCATCAGCTGCGGCGGGTCCCATTGAAACCAGACAAAGCCCGGAAAGAAGGGGCAACTTACGGAGGTGTAATTGTGGCTAATATCAAATCTGCAAAGAAGAGAGTTCTTGTAACCAGAACCAAGACAGCAAGGAATAAAGCGATCCGTTCAGGCGTGAAGACCGAGATCAAGAAGGTTTATGCAGCGATCGAGAGCGGTGACAAGAGCGCAGCTGAGGAAGCACTCAAGAGCGCTACCAAGAAGATGGCTATGGCAGGTTCTAAGGGTGTATACCATGACAATACGGTATCCCGCAAGGTATCCCGCATGGCTCAGGCTGTCAGCAAGATGGATTAAAACTGCAGACGCAGGGAAAAGACGAAGATCGTTTTTTCGTAAAGCGGTTTTAAAAAGTGAAAGAATGGGTCAAAAGTCCCGCTGCGGAAGAACGCGGCGGGATTTTTTTAACAAAGTGATCTGGATCTATGGAGAAAGAGTATATCGACAATAGCATAGAGGAAAGAGGGCCGCAGAAGAAACCGAGGATCCTTTTCTATTATCTGCTCCTTCATGGTGCGCTTTTGCTGTTTTCTTTCGGCGGCGTGTGCTCCAAGGTCGCAGGCGGGCAGGAATTCTTATCGTGGCAGTTTTTCCTGTTTTACGGGCTTTTGCTTTTTATCCTCTTTGTTTATGCGCTGATCTGGCAGCAGGTGCTCAAGGAAATCCCGCTGACGGTTGCGTATGCGAACAAGGGGATCCTGATCTTTTATGGGATGATATGGGGAACGCTCTTTTTCGGTGAAACCATTCATTTGAAGATGGTGATCGGAGCGCTGATCGTGCTTGTGGGCGTTTTTTTCTTCCTGAAGGACGGCAGTGCCCCCGAATAGTAATTGATGCGTTCTGTTTTTCGGTACGTCGGTGAAAAGGGGCGGGGCATGGTTCGTGTGAAAGACGATGTGAGAAAACTGATCTTAGATTCGTGTGAGGGTAGATCATGAGCCGGTTAGCTTTGTATATCTGCATATATGTATCTTCGGTCCTGGTCGCTTCGATATCCCAGGTGATGCTGAAGACCAGTGCCGGAAAGGAATATAAAAACCCCGTCTTTGAGTATTTGAATCCCCTGGTGGTGATCGCATACGGGTTGTTTTTTATATCCACTTTTCTGACGGTGTATGCGCTGAAGGTAGTGCCGCTGTCCTTGGGGAATCTGCTGGAATCGTTCGGCTATATCTTTGTGCCGGTGCTGTCTTTCTTTTTCCTGAAAGAGAAAATGACAAAGAACATGTGGATCGGGTCGGCTTTTATTATTGCGGGGATACTGGTGTATTCGTGGTAAATTATTTAAAATATTAACGGACAAACAAAAAAGATGAGGCAAATTGAGTTTGATTTACAAACGATAGTGTTATGTAAACTGTAATAGAGACTGATGGATAAAGAAAAGATAAGAGCAGATAGATAATAATAGATGACATAACAAATTATTATGTTGACAATATCAGAAGCAAGGATCGTGGAAGATCCGGAAAGGGATAAGAAT